>SYKJ01000150.1 GCA_005798205.1 Bacteroidota bacterium
GATTCATTAGTTGGTATTGCTTTATTTTTAAGTCATCTTGCGAAAGAAAAGAAAACAATGACTGCTTTGAGAGATTCTTATCCAACATATTTTATTTCAAAAAATAAAATTGAATTAACTCCTGAAATAGACGTTGATCGTATTTTAGAAAAGATGGCAGAAAAATATGCCAATGAAGAAGTTGATAGACAAGATGGTGTTAAAATATACATTGGCAAAGAATGGGTTCATTTACGAAAAAGCAACACGGAGCCAATTATTCGAATTTATTCTGAATCGAAAGATGAACAGGGAGCGAACTTACTTGCTCTAAGAATTATTTCAGAAATTAAGGACTTAATTTAGTTTGGGTTATTTGCTAATAGATTAAGATGCAGCAAAGCAGCGCCAATTTCTGATTCAGTTATTTCAATATCGTATACTGCCTTACCGATTCCATTTAATAAACTGCATAAAATTTTTCCAGAATGATTTTTCTTGTCTTGATAGATAAAGGAAATAATTTCGGGAACTTCATCAAGCTCAATTGATACCATTGGAAAACTTGCAGTAATTGTTGCTTCGATTTCCCTAAACTCAGCCAACGAAATAAATTTTCTCTTCAGTGAAATATGTGCTTCAGCGCACATTCCTAAAGCAACTGCATGCCCATGAGAAATTTGTTTCTTGTTTAAATGATAACCTTCAAGAGCATGTCCAATCGTATGACCAAAATTTAATATTTTTCTCAATCCACCTTCCAAAGGATCTTTGTCAATGATTTTAGTTTTTATTAAAACAGATGAATAAATAACATCTTCTTGAATTAATTCCTCTTCAGAATGAATTTTTTGAATTTTTATCCATAATTCCTTGTCCATTATGAGTGCATGTTTAAGCATCTCAGCATAGCCATTAAAAATTTCCTCGCCGGGAAGCGTTGCCAAAAATGCGGTATCGATAAAAATGTGGGATGGATGAGAAAATGTTCCAAGTTGATTTTTGTAACCGTCTAAATCAATTCCATTTTTTCCTCCAATTGCTCCATCTACCATTCCGAGAAGTGATGTTGGAATATTTACAAATTTCAATCCTCGTTTATAAATAGAAGCAATAAAACCACCCATATCTGTCACCAATCCACCACCTAAATTTATAATTAAATCTTTTCGCGATACTTTGTACTCTGTTAGCGCTTGCCAAACTTGAAAACATATTTCCATTACTTTGTTTGATTCTCCTGGCGGCAACAAAATAATTTCTGCTCGCTCTAGTTCGCAGAACGAAGTAATTAAAAAATCTAAGCAATTATCATGGGTATTTTCATCGACAATAATGATAATTTTGTGCTCAGAAAAAGTTTCTAAAACCTTAGAAAATGAAGTTTCAGTAAGAGGGCCAATTTCTACTTGATAATTTTTCGCCTTTATAATTTTCATCTCTAAATTTAGCATCAAAATTAATTAATCTTTTCTGAAGTCTTCTGTGTAAAAAAAAACCAATTACTTTTGTGGCATGCTTTCCTTTGAAAATACTGAAATTGCTTTTAAAAGTAAATCTAATCGAGATTTAAAACGCGCATATTGGCTTTTTAGAATTGTATCTTCCCCTCGAATTGTAAAAATTGGAAAAGTAATATCACATTTTGCTCTAAAATTGAATTTGCCAATACGAGGACTGATTAAAAAAACTATTTTCAAACAATTTTGTGGCGGAGAAAGCATAGAAGATTGTAGCGTTAAAATTGGCGAATTAGCGCAATTTAATGTAGGTACAATTTTAGATTATTCTGTTGAAGGGAAAACTTCAGATGAAGATTTTGAGCAGACGGTAGAAATTATCATTCAAACAATTAACGCAGGTAAAGATAATAGTAAAATTCCCTTTGCTGTATTTAAAGTTTCAGGCATTGCCCCCAACGAACTACTGGAAAAATCATCCAAGAAAGAAAGTGAATTGAATGAAAAGGAAATAAAAGAAATAGTGCAAATAAAAAGTAGAATTGAACGAATTTGCTCTGCTGCTCACACTGCTAAAGTTCCTGTTTTTATTGATGCTGAAGAATCTTGGATTCAAAATATAATTGATACTTGGGCATTTGATATGATGCTAAAATTTAACTCTGAACATGCAATCGTATACAATACATTACAAATGTACCGCCACGATCGGCTTGAATTTTTAACTACTTGTCTTGAAGAAGCGAAAAAAAATGCTATTATTTACGGTGTGAAATTAGTTCGTGGAGCTTATATGGAAAAAGAGAGAGAAAGAGCGCTAACATTAAATTATCTTTCTCCTATTTACCCTGATAAAAATGCAAGTGATGAAGCATTTAACGATGCCATAAAATTTATTGTTGAAAATGAGGCCTGTTTTGCACTTTGTGCAGGAACTCACAACGAAGAAAGCTCAATTTTATTAACGCAAGAGTTAGAAAAAAAACAAATCTCAAGAGATAATTCTAAATTCTATTTTGCTCAATTACTCGGTATGAGTGACCATATTTCTTTTAATTTAGCAAACGAGGGATTCAAAGTAGCAAAATATGTTCCTTTCGGACCTGTAAAGGAGGTCATGCCCTATTTATTAAGGCGAGCAGATGAAAATACTTCAGTAGCGGGACAAACCAGTCGAGAATTATCCTTACTAATGAAAGAGTTAAAGCGCAGAAAAAAAGATTAATTGACCTTGATTATTTTTTGATAGTAACTATCACCTAATTTCACAAAATAAGTTCCTTGGCTCAAATTACCTGTTTGAATAGTTGTTTCACCTAAAATCTCAAAACGCACAACCTCTTCCAATAAGGCATTGTAAATAATTCCTTGTATTGGAATTATAGTCGATAATGAAATCGTTATATCTTCATTAAAAGGATTTGGCGCAATGTTAGCTTGAATTTTATTTCCAAGATTTTCAATTTCAACCAGCTGATTTAATGTATTAACGTTGTAGGTAACTGGAAAAACATTATTTGCTCCTACTTTCATTACATAAATATGCGAACCGCCATTACTTGTATTTTCAAAAAGACCGGTAGAAGAATTAGTTCCTACTGTCACGTATGTTCCGTCATTTGTAGCTAGTAATTGCCCAGCCTCATCTAATCCCTCATTATTTATAGTTCGAAATTGGCCTAGCCAACCTAAGTCAAATCCATCAAAATTTGCTACCACTATATCATAATCTTGACCTTCAAATCCTGGATTAAGTGTACGATAGGCAATTGCAATTTTATTTTGACTTGGCAGTGATAAGACCTCACTACAATAATTTGATTCTATAATATTATTAATATCTTGTTTTGTATACTGAAATATAAGGGCCCCATTTATATCAAATTTACCTACATAATCGTCAAAATTTTCTGAATTTACCTCACGGAAGCCAACGGCATAAATTACATTTACCCCAAGAGACAAATCAGTAACGCCATATTTTCCGGCTAAATCAGTTATCGTATCTTGCCAAATAATGTTTCCCAGGGCATTCATTTTAAGAATAAAACCTTTCACAAGATTTGAGTCTGGAATAAACATTTCTCCACCAACATAAAAAAGTGAATCCTCTACTTGAATAATTGTGTTTGCTCTATCTTCTCCAATACTACCAAAAGTTTTTGTCCACAATGTATCTCCATTTTTATCTGCGTGAATAATAAAAATATCTGAGGATTCTCCATTCGTAGTTTGCGTTTCTCCTACCATCAAAATTGTTGAATCTTTGGTCCAAACAGCATCATTGATTCGTTCCCAATTCTGTGTTCCGTAAGTTTTTTCCCATAATTTATTTCCATTCAAGTCGGTTTTTACAAGGTATGCATCAAAATCTCCTGAGCCAAATGAATTTGAAAACCCTGCAATATAAAATCCTAAATCCGCATTGTACAATACCCTTCTTCCTTTTTCTGATTCAGGTCCACCGTAGTTATTACTCCATAAATAATTTCCTGCTGTATCAATTTTTAGTAGAAAAGCTTGTGAACTCTCTCCCCAACTACTTGAACTTCCTGTAACAACATAACTTGAATCTTCTAATTGAACAATTCCTTCACCTCGATCGTAACCAGATCCAGAATACATTTTAAAAAAATTATTCTGTCCATAGCTAAACCATGAAAAACTAATAATAAAAAAACTTATTAAAATGCGCATTGTACTCGAAGTATTATAGATTCACCCCTTTTATTTGTTAAATTTTCACTAGCCAAAGCCAAATTCCAGTTACGAAGTTTTATAGAGGAATACATTCCTAAACGATAACTTGTAAAACCGCCATAACTTCCATTCACACCAATATTTATATTTTTACCAAAACGATAATTTGCTCCTATAAATAACATTGGTGTATAAATAGAAGAAAGAAACATTCTAATACCATAAAATTCTTGCAATCTATTTTGGGAGTTTTCATTTACTAATTTTGAAACTTGAATAAAACCAGGTAGGAAAACAATCGATTTTTTTTCAGATTTTTCAATGCTAAGAGAATCTAAATTTGAAGTAGGAGAGGAAAGAATATTTTCATTATTTAGAAGTTGATCAAATGTGAAACCCGTAAAGGTATAAACTGAATCTGCTGTGTAGGTTTTTTCAGCTTCTCGCAAAGGAACAAAACCAATATTTTTTCCTAAAAATTGGATGAAATTGGCCTCATCGGATTTATAACTCAAGGGAATTCGAATATCGAAATCTAGACCCAATCCCAAACCCTTGGAAAAACTTTTTGATGAAGAAAAACTTGCTGAACCATCGAATAAAGCCATTAAGGTATCTCCCTCATTAGATTGGTAAATCCCTCCAGTTCCAATCTTTGCAGAAACGTGGTTTGTTAAATTAAAAAGATTCAGAGAAACAGAAGATTTAGATTTTTTATCAAGCCACCCGAAACCCACTTTTTGAAATAAAAAACTACTTATTTGCGTCTGAGAAAAAGATGCCAATTGTCCAACATACATGTCGTTTCCATAAAAGGTAAGACCAAACAAATCTTTAGAGTATTGTGCTGCAAAAAAAGAATAAATACCAGATTTTACTACAAAACCCCAGTTTTTTCGCTTAAATAAATTTACAGCAAAATTACGGTATTCCATTTCAGCGCTTAAATCACTTCCAAATCGATTTAAATCATCATGGGCCCCAAAACTCTTATTTTTGATTTCCTCTGTAATTTCTCCACCGTAAAATAATTTTTTTGTAAAAGAATTTTCTAGTGATGTAGAGGAATAAGTAGCTATCCCAGAAAAAATAATTTCATTTTTAAATTGAATTAATGTGTCATGCTGGATAGGACACCAATGTTGTGCATTTAATTGAATGCTTAAAAGTAGAATGCCAAAAAAAAGATTTTTTTTCATCAGTAGATAATTTGGGCATTTAATTTTAACTTCATCTTGACAGCTAAGAAAGCTCCAAAAGGAATAGATTGAAGTTCATTCCATTGTGTTATTGGATTTGGTGAATTGAATTTTGTTTCTACAATTATTTTTTTTGTATTGTTTAAATTTTTAACAACATCCTCGCTTAGAATAAAATCTACAATAGAAGATTTCTCAAATAAACCACTTTGAGAATTTATTGAACCTGTTAAGCTGGAATAAATTTGACTTGATGCATTGAGGGTATTTATAATGATGCCTTCTGCATTCAGAAAATACAAAATCGGCTCGCATGAGAGTGGGAAAGCGTTTGTAGCATTCAATGAAATTATTCCAGATTGCCCATGCGACTTATTAAAGTCTTGATTCACTTCTAAATTAAATGTATCTCGAAGTGTCAATCCGTCTGCACCTATTGATAGAGGCATTTGTGCTTTTACCTTAATTTTAAGGCGGCTATTTGGAAAAATCTCGTCATTTCCCCCTGAGACATTTCCCCAAGGATTTAACTGCAATTGATATGCAAATTGATGTGAAGACCCAAAATTCTCCAAATAATTTTCTAAATTACTATTAGTTGCATTAAATTCTAAATTTTGGCTTGTGGTTTGCAGATTATTCCAAGAACCCGTTGCTGGAGAAATCCAAAAATCAGAATTTAAATTCGATGAAACCAGCTCTGTAGTATTTCCATTTGAATTCGTATTTTGTGCGCTTAGTATTTTTCCTTTTATTCCAAATTTCATTCCATTTTCAATTTCAAAATTCAAAGAGGAACTCGGTAAATCAATTGTGCCTGATGTAATTGAATTAAAATATGAAGTAAGAAATTCTGAAGTTTTAGAGATGATAGCATTTCCAAAATAACCTTTGGCATAACTGAATTTTATATCCTGAATTTGAGCGTTAAAAGAAAAAATATTATTAGAAGAAATAGCTACCGGACCTCCTTTTGGATCTGAGGTGATAATTAATTGCGACTGAAGTTTGTTATAACCAAGACCATTTTCCCCTGTTAAATTGATTGTATAACCCGCAAGATTTAATTCTTCTTCAGAACTTCCTGGATTTTCATTAGTTCCAGCATCCACAAAAAAAGTTTGTTCATAGGGAAGATTATTTATAGATACACCAGGCAAGAGGATTTTGATGTAAACTTTCTCTGCAATTGAATTGAATACCTTTAGTTTTATTTTACCAGAAGCTACAGTAACTTTTTTTAGTTGAACATCATCTAAATCAAAGGTGTGATCTTCTATCGTATTCGCAAAAGTGTAGCCTGCAGGCACATTATTTAAACTAAAACTTAAATTGAAATCTTGAGAAATAGAGGTGTCTGGAAAACCCACTAAATCAGCCAGACCAAGATTTAAAATTGTACGATTTAAATCGAGCTCTATTGAAGATTGGTTATTCGAAGTCAAAGTTGAATCGTTGTAATAGTTAGCAAGACTTATCGTGTCAGAGAAAATTGGAGCCGACCAATCAGAATCCCACGTTGTTGCTTTCTTTTTGCATGAAAAAGTTATAGAAACTAAGAGCAATAAAATTAAAATATGTCTTTTCACTTTTACTTTTGAAACTTTAAAAATAAAATCCTATTTAGTATCATTTTCAATTAACATCTTTCAAGAATAGTTGCATATCCTTGTCCTACTCCAATGCACATTGTTACCAAGGCATATCGTTTTGAACTTCTTTGAAGTTCTCTTGCTGCTGTCAAAAGCAACCGCGCTCCAGACATTCCTAATGGGTGTCCGAGGGAAATAGCACCACCATTTGGGTTAATTCGCGGGTCATTGTCAGCGATACCCATTTTTCGGGTGCATGCTAAAACTTGTGCTGCAAAAGCTTCGTTTAATTCTAAAATATCCATATCAGCAAGTGACAAGCCCGCTCTTTCCAATACTTTTTGTGAGGCATAAACAGGACCAATTCCCATAATACTTGGATCAACACCAGCAACAGCAGAACCTACAATTCGAGCGAGTGGTTTTAAGTTGTGTTTTGAAAGACCTTCCTGAGAAGAAATCAATAGCGCTGCAGCACCATCGTTTAAACCAGAGGAATTTCCAGCCGTGACGCTTCCATCTTTTTTAAAAGCAGCTTTTAAGCCCGCCAAACTCTCCAAAGTTGTTTCTGCACGGGTGAATTCGTCTTTTTGAAAAATCAGCGCTTCTTGTTTTTTTCTTAAAATTGAAAGAGGAACAATTTCTCCAGCAAAAAATCCGTTGTTTTGAGCTCGAAGTGTTTTTTCTTGCGACCAATAAGCAAATTCATCTTGTGCCTGTCGTTCAATACCATATTTCTCAACTAAATTTTCAGCAGTCATTCCCATTGAGTCAACACCGTAAAGCGCCTCCATTTTGGAATTTATAA
>SYKJ01000151.1 GCA_005798205.1 Bacteroidota bacterium
AAATCATTTCGATATTATTTTTTATTCCTAAAAATGTTCTAAAACGCGATAAGCGATAAAAGAAATTAGATAGTCTTCCTTCAATGTAAATTGGAATAATTTCTCTGTTTAACTCTTTTCCATACGTTACAAAAGTCCTTTTCCATTCTAAATCTTGAATAATTCCTTTTACTTTTCTACTCACTTTTCCTGCTGGAAAGATGCACAAAGCATGGTCGGCTTCAAATGCTTGGCGAATTTGCTCTCGGATTGTAGACTTATTTTTCCCAAACTTATTGACGCCAACAAACATATCTTTTAAAAATGGAATATTTAATAAAAGGTCGTTCACTATAAATTTTAAATCTCTACGATGATTTTTAAGTCCTGCAATTAGAGCAACTGCATCCATACCGCCAAGTGGGTGATTCATTGCAAGAATTACAGGACCATTTTTTGGGATTTTCTCCATCCCTTGAATTTCAATTTTAACGTTTAATGTATCTAAAAGCGAGGAGCAAAATTCTTGATTATGTAAATTTTTATTTTCTCTAAAAAATTGATTTAACTCTTTTTCATGAAGAATTCTTCTTAAATAGCGAATAAAAAACCAGGGTAAAAATTTTAGTAAACGCGGATTTTTACTTTTTATTAATTTCTTAATGTCTACAAAATTGTCATCTTCCATTAAATCGAATTTAGGGAGAGAATTTTAATTGAGAAGAAAGACGCATCAGTTTTATCAAGATTATTTTGTTAGTATTCGAAAGGTAATTTTAGACCGTCATAAGCCAAAAATACATTTTTTGGAAGTTCTTTTTCGATTTTTTTGTGTTTTCCAAACAAATGTGAAATATGAGTTAGATATGCTTTTTCGGGCTTTATCTCTTCAATGAATTGTAAGGCTTCTTCCAAGTTAAAATGAGAAACATGGTTGAATTTATGTAGCGCATTTATTATTAGTGTTTTAGTACCTATAATTTTGGATTTTTCCTCGTCAGCAATGGTTTTTGCATCTGTAATGTAGGTAAAATCACCAAAACGGAAACCAAGTACAGGAAGTAAATGATGAAAAACTTGAATTGGAACAAGTGTGAGCTTTTTGTCAAGCTGAAAAGGATTTAAGTCAATTTGCTTTACCTCAATTTTTGGTACACCAGGGTAGCTGTTTTCAGTAAAAACATAATGAAATTCCCTTCGAAGCGCTTTTTCTACTTGAGCCGTAGCATAAACATCCATTTTTCGTTTTTCTCGGTAATTAAAACCCCTTACATCATCTAATCCAGCGACATGGTCTTTATGTTCGTGTGTAAATATTATACCTTTTAAAGATTTCACATTTTCGCGCAATATTTGTTGCCTAAAATCAGGTCCTGAATCGATTACATAATTTTCATCTTTTGTAGAAATCATAATCGAAGAGCGTGTTCGTTTGTCTTTTGAGGAACTTGACTTACAAACATTGCAATCACATGCAATTACAGGTACACCTTGAGAAGTTCCAGATCCAAGAATTGTGACAGTGCCTTTTTGCATTTAGCGAAGTTATAAAATTGCTTTGATTGTAATTAAATTTCGATCAATCTTTCAAAATTTCCTTTTCGGATAAATTGGTTTATAATCGTACGAATATCTCGGTTTTCTTTTTGTTCATCGATGTAACTTTTCCATTCTTTTGGTTCTTTTCCGTTAAAATGGAATGGTGCATATCCATAACCACGGTAATTTCCGTTTTCAATCCACACGATACTTTTTTCATTTCTATTACGGCCTTTATCGACAATGAAAAAGGACTTTTTATCCAAGGTTATGTCCTCGATAAAGTTGTTAATTCGTTGATTGTAAATCTGAGGCACAATTTTATTTGCGCACGCTCCATCACAAAGTTTTACTGAATAATGAAAGCAGGTTCCTTTTGTGTTAAAAAGATTGCAGAGTTTTTGGCACAGATTATACTTTTCGACTATTTTGAATAGATAATTTATGCCTTCTTTTTTTGAGCTAAAATATGTAATTGGAATAACGATTTCTTTTGCTATTGATTTAATTTTTAATTGAATAAATCCATTTGAATCTATTTCATCATAGAGCGCAAACGGAAATTTATTTTTTCTTAATCTCCTGTTGTAAAGAGGCTGTTTTTCTTTGATTATTTCAGATTCTCGAAGTAAGGCAATAAGTTCAGATCCAGTAAGCTCAAATTCAACACGAGTAATGTCTTGTATAAGATTCAATCCTTTTACAGATTTGGTATTTCTCAAATGCTGCTCAATTCGAGAGCGAATATGAATGCTTTTTCCAACATAAATTAATTCTTGAAATTCATTGTGAAATAAATAAACACCGGTCTTATTTGGCACAGCTTCAAGTGTTTCTAAATCTAAATTTGGATGTAAGGATTTTGGATTCAATTCTTCTTGAATAAATGTTCTCAGTTTATCCTCATTTTTAGTGTAAATAAGTTCAAATAATTTACATGTAGCCAGTGCGTCTCCACCAGCTCTGTGTCGACCAACAATTGTAATACCTAAATCTTTTGTGATCTTTCCTAAACTATATGATGCGTGACCTGGAATAATGTCTCTTGAAGCTCTTACTGTGCACAAGTGAGGCAGGCGAAAGTCGTAACCCAAATGCCTAAACTCACTTCTAAACATCCCGTAATCAAATGAAACATTATGGGCAACAAAGACGCAGTCTTTCGTGAATTCAAGAATTTGTTTTGCGATTTCGTAAAATTTGGGTGCATTTTCAACCATTTTATCTGTAATTCCTGTAAGACGAACAATAAAATCAGGAATTTGCATTTCGGGATTAATCAAGGTAATGAATTCATCAACGATTTTAATACCATCGAATTTGTACATCGCTAAATCTGTGATTTTAGAATTTTGTGGACTGCCACCTGTTGTCTCGACGTCTACAATTACAAACATTCCCTCACTTTTAATAGGTTTCTTAAGAATTTAAAGGCAATTCGTTCTTTAAATTTTTCGACCAGGATAAACTTCCAATGCCTTTTCTAAACAAATTACAGCGTTTCTCAAGTCATCTTGATTCAAGACATATGCAATACGCGCCTCTTGTATACCAGCGTCTTGAGTCGCGTAGAAGCCATTTGCAGGAGCCATCATTACCGTTTGACCTTCGTGTGAAAAATCTTCTAGTAACCATTGACAAAATTTTTCAGCATCATCAACAGGAAAACTTGCAACACAATAAAAAGCACCACTTGGTTTTGGACAAAAAACTCCTGGAATACTGTTTAACCCGTCAACCATAATATTTCTTCGTTGTACATATTCGTTCACAACATTATCAAAATAGGATTGAGGGGTGTTTAAAGCAGCTTCTGAGGCAATTTGATCAATTGTTGGAGGAGATAATCTAGCTTGACCAAATTTCAATGCTGCTGCCATTACTTCTTTGTTTTTCGAAATCAGTGCACCAATTCTTGCACCGCACATTGAATAACGTTTGGAAACTGAGTCAATCATGATAACATTGTTCCCAACTCCATCTAAATTCATAACTGAAAATGGAACGGCTCCATCGTAACAAAATTCCCGGTAAACTTCGTCTGCAAATAAGTAGATATCGTATTTCTTAACAAGATCTCTTAATTGTTCCAACTCATTCTGTGAATACAAGTAACCCGTTGGATTTGCAGGATTACAAATAACAATACCTTTGGTTTTTGAAGTAATTTTTTTTTCAATTTCAGCAATTGGAGGAAGTGCAAAACCTGATTCAATTGTTGCTGTAATAGGAACAACATTTATTCCTGCTGTTACAGCAAAGCCATTGTAATTTGCATAAAAAGGTTCTGGTATGATAACTTCATCTCCAGGGTTGCAGGTTGACATAAAAGCAAAAATAAGTGCTTCAGAACCACCAGTTGTAATAATTATATCTTCAGGAGCTACGCGAATACCATTTTTAACATAATACTCAGATAATGAATTCCGATAACTTTCAAAACCAGCAGAGTGGCTGTACTCGATTACTTTTCTATCTAAATTTTTAATGGCATTTAATGCGATTTCAGGTGTTTCAATGTCTGGCTGTCCAATATTCAGGTGATAGACAATTTTCCCCTCTTTTTTGGCCTTTTCAGAGAAAGGAACAAGTTTCCGAATGGGTGAAGCGGGCATTAAAACAGCTTTATCTGATAGTAAGGGCATAAACTTTTTTGAAATGTAAATTTAACAATTCTTTGAGGGTTTTAGTTCTTTTTGCTTTTGCTTTTTAAAATTGACATATTGAAGCGTTCAAGTCTTGGATATAAAAAAATCCATAAATAATGCGTGGAAAGTGTTCCGATAATTGAGCCTGCTAAGACATCATTTAAAAAATGTTGAGATAAGTAAACCCTTGTTAAGGCAAAAGTTATGGCACAGACTAAAAATAAAATCTGTAATGAAATTTTTGATGTAAAATAATATGCCAAAATTGTAAATAATACAAAACAACTTGTTGCGTGCCCTGAAGGGAAGCTATTATAGAAGTGATAGCTAAAACCCTCAATCGTATGAAATGAACTGTCATTTTGAAAAAAATACATTGGTCGCATCATGCCATCAAACACAAAGTGTTTTAAAAATTGAACAAGTCCAGATGTGATAAGAAATGAAATAAAAAATAGTATGCTAATTCGTAATTCAATAAACAAAAATACCACAGCGATTAAAATTAGAAAAAAACCATCTCCGACAT
>SYKJ01000152.1 GCA_005798205.1 Bacteroidota bacterium
AAACAACCCCTATTCCAACGCTGGCATTGTAGTGAGTATCGAACCGAAAGACCTAAAAGGCGATCCGAATGATCCATTTATCTGTTTGAATTTTCAACGTGAAATAGAAAATAAAAGTTGGGAATTAGCCGGAAAAAATCAAAAAGTGCCGGCTCAAAGACTGCTCGATTTTATTCAAAAAAAGAAATCTGTTGATTTTCCAAAATCGAGTTATCAGCCCGGAATTTCAAGCGTTGAAATGGACGAGATTTTTCCACCATTTATTCTAAATCGGTTAAGAAAAGCATTTTTAGAATTTGGAAAAAAAATGAATGGATTTTTAACCAATGAGGCTATTCTGCATGCTCCTGAATCGCGAACTTCATCACCAATTTTAATTCCAAGAGATAAAGAAACTTTACAGCACATTGAGATTTCAAATTTATATCCCTGTGCTGAAGGATCTGGCTACGCTGGTGGAATTGTCTCTGCAGCAATAGATGGTATAAAATCACTCGACGCAATTTCAAACAAATACAAATAACATATTTTATTAAAATCACTTTTTCCCTTTAAAATACTATTATTGTATGGGAAAATCATCTCAAGTTTCTATCTTTACATTAAAATCTAGATTGTTTTTTATTTTAAACAACATCAGACATGGCTATTTACTCTTTTAATGGTTTTATTCCTGTCGTTAAAGCATCTAGCTTCGTTCATCCCAATGCTACAGTAACAGGAAATGTTATCATTGGAGAAAATGTTTATATTGGTCCTGGAGCAGCAATTCGCGGAGATTGGGGACAGATAATTATTGAAGATGGCTGTAATGTGCAAGAAAATTGTACAATACATATGTTTCCAGGAACTACAGTTCGCTTACAAAAAGGGGCGCATGTTGGTCACGGTGCAATTATTCATGGTGCAAACCTCGGGGAAAATTGTTTGATCGGTATGAATGCTGTCATAATGGACGATGTAATAATCGGAAAAGAATCTATCGTTGGAGCACTTTGTTTTATTGCAAGCAATGCTGTTATACCTGATAGAAGTCTAGTTGTTGGCAATCCTGGGAAAATAGTTAAAACTGTGAGTGATGAAATGTTAGCATGGAAAACCGAAGGAACGAAATATTATCAAGAACTACCAAAGGATTGTGCAAAAAAACTCTTACCTTGTGAAGCTTTAACAGAAATTGAACCAAATAGACCAAAACAAAAACAAAACTATTTTAAATTCTCCAAAAAAAAATAATTAAATGAAAAAAAAAATATTCCTTCTATTTTGCTTGCTCAACTCAGTACTCTTCAGCTTTGGACAATGCCTTGAAAGCCAATCCCAAATTATTGTTACAATCGTTCCAGACAATTATCCTGGCGAATCAAGTTGGAAATTATTTGTAAATAATATTGAGGTTGAAAACGGTACAATAAACAGCGATACGATATGCGTTGATACATTTGCTTGTATTCGTTTTGAAATGTATGATACTTATGGTGATGGGATTTGTTGTGGTTATGGGAATGGCTCTTACACTGTTCAAGCAGACGGAATTGTTGTAGCTTCAGGCGGCAATTTTTCTTATGCTTCAACACATACATTTAATTGCCCTCAGGGATCTGCATGTGATAATCCAATTACTATTTCAACTGGAAGTTTTACTGCTCAAATTCCAAATACATTTTATTCTTTTACTCCTACTGCTAGCGGAATGTATTCAATTTCGACTTGTGGTTTGAATACTTGTAATACAAAATTATGGGTGTATGAATCTTGTAATCCCTATGTATACAATGTAGACAACACTGGGACATTATTGTACAACGATAACAACACTACTTGTGGAAACTTGGCAGATATAAATGCGATTCTATTAGCCGGTACTACTTACATAATTAAAGTTGGAATCAATGAAGCAAGTTCTTGTTCTACCCCAATCAATTTCTCTATCACATACGACGGACCTATTTCAGGTTGCATGGACCCACTAGCTTGTAACTACAATCCAAACGCCACAATTTCTGATAATAGCTGTGTTTATTACCCAAGTCCTGACTGCCAAGGTCCAGATTTAGTTATACTTCAAGATGTTGTTCTAAATTCATTAGAAATTAGAGAAGAACAAGCTACTAATTGTCAAGTTGTAGAAGGTTGTATGACTGGATATGGACAAAGAACAGTATTGGCATTTACAACTTGGATAAAGAATATTGGTGATCTTGATTACTATGTTGGAAATCCAACTGCAAATCCAACTCAATTTTCTTTTGGTAATTGCCACGGACATGCACATTATGAAGGATATGCAGAATATATTTTGTACAGAAATGATGGGCAGAATATTCCAATCGGTCATAAAAATGGATTTTGTGTAATGGATTTAGAATGCAATGATGGCGGAACAGCTCAATATGGATGCTCAAATATGGGAATCACAAAGCAATGTGGCGATATTTATAGTAGTGGATTGGAGTGTCAATGGATTGATATTACAGATGTTGATACTGCAGAATACGTTCTTGCAATAAAAGTAAATTGGGATCAATCCCCAGATGCTTTAGGACATTTAGAAACAAATTATGCAAATAATTGGGCGCAAGTTTGCCTGAGAATCACAATGAATGCTGCAGGAGAAAAAGGCTATGAAATTCTTCCAAATTGCGAACCCTATGAGGATTGTGAAGGTGTTCCCTACGGAAATGCAGTTATTGACTGCCAAGGAAATTGCAATGGAACTGCAGTTCGTGGCGACTTAGATAACAACGGAAGTATTGAAAATGCTGATGTCATCTCCTATTTACAACATACTGTCGCCATAGATTTAGATGCACAAAATTGCAATGATTTATCTGCTGATCAAACTATAAATGTATGGGATGCTGGCTTGCTAGCAAACTGTATTTCTAATGGGGCAGAAAATAATTCAGAATGTACATTTCCAAATACTGTTCAAAATCTAAATCAAGTTGTGACACTTTTCAATGAGGGTGTTTATACTGAATTTACAAATCCCACTCAAGGATATATGGATATATCAATTCTAAACGCAACAACAAAAGTAACAGGCTATCAATTTTCAATTTATGGCGCAACAATAAGTGGAGTTTCGAATTTAATAAATCTGCAAACTTATCCTGCACATCTAGAATTCAATTCAAATACAAATCATGTTGCTGGTCTGTCATTAATAGATAGCATGATTCCAAAACACACAACATTAACCCCTTTTATCCGTGTTTTTCTTGAAGATATTTCACCAAATTCAACTATTTGCTTATCGATGAATGCTGAGGCACTTAATAATGTTTACGAGCCAGTTACCGTAAATGTCATCAATCCGTGTCCTTCAAATGTGGGAATAACAGAGACGCTAAATTCTTCTGATTTCACTATTTTTCCAAACCCTTCCAACAAGCAAATAACACTGTCTTATGTGGGGCAAAATGAAAAGATTGACCTTATTATTTTTGACGCTTTGGGCAATAAAATGTACGAAAATTCATTGAATTTTAATTCACAAACACATACAATTGATACCGAAAATTTAAGTAATGGGGTTTATTATATGCAGTTATCAAATAGCTCAGGGCAATTGCGAAAAAGTTTTACGATTGTTCATTAATCGTTAATTGTTCGTAATTAAAATATGCTTAGTTGAGAAGAATTAATTAACTTTACATCCCGTAGTTACGATTTTTCATGTCTAATTCAACTAAGTACGTTTTTGTAACTGGGGGAGTAACATCTTCATTAGGTAAAGGAATCATTTCTGCTTCCTTAGCTAAACTCCTACAAGCTAGAGGTTATTCTACAACGATACAAAAGTTAGATCCCTATATCAACATAGATCCTGGCACATTAAATCCTTATGAACATGGAGAATGTTTTGTAACAGATGACGGTGCAGAAACAGATCTTGATTTAGGCCACTACGAACGCTTTTTAAATGTCCCAACTTCACAGGCCAATAATATAACTACAGGAAGAATTTATCAATCTGTAATTGAAAAAGAAAGACGTGGCGATTATTTAGGCAAAACAGTACAAGTTATTCCTCATATTACAGACGAAATCAAAGACCGTATTCAACTCCTTTCCAAAGAAGGGAAATTTGATATTATCATAACAGAAATTGGCGGAACTGTGGGTGATATTGAATCTTTACCGTATGTAGAAGCAGTCCGACAAATGCTTTGGGAGTTCGAAGATGATTGCATTGTTATTCACCTAACATTAGTTCCTTATTTATCAGCTGCTGGAGAATTAAAAACAAAACCAACACAACATTCAGTAAAACAAATGATGGAATTGGGGGTTCAACCTGATATTTTATGTTGTCGCACAGAATATGAACTAGATTTAACACTTCGAAAAAAAATTGCGAAATTTTGCAATGTTTCGATCAATGCAGTTATTGAAGCTAGAGATGCAAAATCAATTTACGATGTGCCTTTGTTAATGCAAGCAGAGGAATTAGATAAAGTAGTCTTACAGAAATTAGGATTAGTAACAAAAACAAAACCTGATTTATCCGATTGGAAATCATTTCTTCACCGCCTGAATAATCCAAAAAAAGAGCTTACAATTGGCTTAATTGGAAAATATGTAGAATTAAAAGATTCCTATAAATCAATAAGTGAATCATTTATCCACAGTGGCGTTGCAAATGATGTAAAAGTTAATGTCGAATGGATTCACTCAGAAGCACTAACAAAAGAGAATATCCATGAAACACTTGGACATTTAAATGGAATATTGGTAGCTCCAGGATTTGGTGCAAGAGGTATTTCAGGAAAAATCGAAGCTGTTAATTTTGCGAGACAAAAGAAAATCCCTTTTTTAGGAATCTGTCTTGGAATGCAAGTTGCTGTAATTGAATTCGCTAGAAACATCTTGAAAATGCCTGATGCAAACTCCACAGAAATTGCTGAAAAAACCAAATATCCAGTTATTTCAATGATGGAAGAGCAAAAACAAATATCTTATTTCGGAGGCACAATGCGTTTGGGTACCTATAAATGTCAATTAAAGTCTGGATCTATTTCCTCAAAAGCATATAACACTGAAAATGTGAATGAGCGACATAGACATCGATTTGAATTTAATAATAAATACCTTAAAGAATTTGAAAAGGCTGGTATGATTGCAACAGGAATCAACCCAGAAACTGGTTTGGTGGAAGTTGTAGAAATCCCAAATCATCCTTGGTTTGTTGGTGTTCAGTTCCATCCAGAATATAAAAGTACAGTTGCCAAACCCCACCCTTTATTTGTTGCTTTTGTTAAAGCAGCACTAACTCATAAAACAAAAAAATAATGGATCGTAATAGTATTACCGGATTAGTTTTAATTGGATTGATATTAACTGTATTTTCAATTTTAAATCAACCTTCAGAGGAAGATTACAAAAAGAAAGAGAAAAAAGAGGCGACTGATCTAAAAGAAAAAAAAGAAAAAGCCGAGCTTAAAAAAAATACCGAGAATGATAAGCGAGAAATTACAACTGAAAATAGTCCAAAAGTTGTTGAACAAGGACAAATAATTAGACTGGAAAATGAAAAACTCATTGTTGATTTCAATTCTAAAGGTGGTATAATTGCTGCTGTTTATTTGAAAGACTATAAATCATATTCAGATTTTTCAAAAAAGAAAAACCAAGCATTATGTCTTTTTAAAGATGGTGACGCACACAACCAACTTGTATTTCCTCTTAAAAACAAGAAAATTTTTACAAAAAATTATTTATTTGATATTTCGAAGCAAAGCAAAAGTAAAATTGTTTTTGAAATGGCGATTGATGGTGGAAAAATAATTCAAACTTATCAATTAAAGAAAAATAAATTCGACCTAGATTATACAATCCAAGCGGAAAATTTAGAAAATGTAAGTAAAGAAAATATCTTGCTTAATTGGAAAACAGAATTTCGTAAAACAGAGCGATTATTTAGCGAACAGAGACGAGTGTCAACAATCTGTTACGATCAAAAAAATGAAGGATTTTCTTATTTAAGTGAAACTGCAAACGATTACATCGAGGCTGAAGATGACCTAACTTGGATTGCTTACAAACAAAGTTATTTTTCTTCCATACTTAAATCAAATGCTGGTTTTGATAAAACCGGGTCTAAATTAGGAGTAAGCACTTACAATGAAGGTGATAAAAAAAATTGGACACATTTAAAAAAATACAATTCTACACTTGACCTAAATTTCAAAGATGATAAAGCTTCTTTTTCATGGTATTTTGGTCCGAATGACTACCAAATATTAAAATCCTATGATTCAAACTATGACGAAATCCTAAATTTTGGCTGGGGTCTTTTTAGATGGATCAATCTGTATGCTGTTCAGCCAATTTTTACCTTATTAATAAATAGCGGTTTTGGTATTGGAATAGCGATTTTAATCCTAACATTAATTTTAAAATTAATATTGATGCCAATTCAATGGAAAATGTTTGTGAGCTCCGTAAAAATGCGCATTTTAAAACCACAAGTTGATGAATTAAATGCCAAATACCCTAAAAAAGACGATGCCATGAAAAAACAAATGGAAATGATGACATTGTATAAGGAATCTGGTGCTAGTCCACTCGCAGGTTGCGTGCCAATGCTCATACAAATGCCAATTTTATTGGCTATCTTCCGCTTTTTCCCAGCAGCATTTGAATTAAGACAACAACCTTTTCTTTGGGCAGAAGATTTATCATCCTATGATTCTATTTTAGAAATTGGTTTTAACATTTGGCCTTATGGTGACCACGTAAGTTTATTTACTTTACTAATGGCTGCAGTTACTATGATTTATAGCGTTATGAATAGCGGAAACATGCAGCAGCCAACCCAACCTGGAATGCCAAACATGAAAGTCCTAATGTATATTTTTCCTATTATGATGATTTTCTTTTTTAATAATTATTCAGCAGGACTAAGCTATTATTATTTCATTTCAACACTGATATCAATTTTAATGATGATTGTTATAAAAAAGTTTTTTGTTGATGAAGACAAACTAAGAATAAAAATGGCTGACCGTAAATCGCAAAATAGTGGCAAAGAAAAAAAGAAATCCCGTTTTCAAGAAAAATTGGAGGAGATGCAACGCAAACAACAGGAAATGTTAAAAAATAGAAATAAATAAAATATGAAATTTTTTATTGATACAGCAAATTTAAAGGAGATAAAAGAAGCAAACGATCTTGGAATATTAGATGGAGTAACTACAAATCCGTCTTTGATGGCAAAGGAGGGTATTACAGGAGCACAAAATATCCTTAATCATTATCTCGCTATTTGTGAGATTGTAGATGGCCCTGTGAGTGCTGAAGTAATTGCGACTGATTTTGACGGTATGGTTCGTGAAGGCGAACAATTAGCTGCTTTACACAAGAATATCGTCGTGAAAATACCAATGATTTTAGAGGGAATTAAGGCGATAAAATATTTTTCAAGCAAAAACATTCGTACAAATTGTACTTTGGTATTTTCTGCTGGTCAAGCTTTATTAGCAGCAAAAGCTGGAGCAACTTACATTTCTCCATTTCTAGGTCGCTTAGATGATGTTTCAACAGATGGCATTGCTTTAATTGCTCAAATTCGTCTGATTTATGATAATTATGCTTTCGATACGGAAATTCTCGCTGCTTCTGTTCGACACCCGATGCACATTATCAATTGTTCTGAAATTGGCGCGGATGTTATGACTGGACCTTTAAGTGCAATTAAAGCCCTTGCGAAACATCCTCTGACTGATTTAGGTCTTCAGCAATTTCTGGCAGACTACGCTAAAGGAAATAAATAAAAATGTTACCCAAAGCAGAACGAAAAGAACGCAACGAACTTTTTTGGACTGAATTTAAAACTGTAATGCGAAAAAGAATGTCAAGTTCTGGAAAGCGCATTAATTGGATAAATTACCCAACTCAAGTAAAAAACACCTATGTTCGCTTAATTGCAGATGGAAAGCTCACAGCAGTCTGTTACGATGTTCAATTCAAAGATGAGGGAATCAGATGCTTATTCTGGGAGCAATTAGGTGAGTTAAAAAAAGTTCTTGAATCAAAAATGAAGTTCCCAACAAAATGGACAGAACATCATCTGACAATAGAGGGTCATGTAATCTCTAGAATTTCATGGGAACTAGAAGGAGTTGATTTTTATAAGGATGAAGATTGGGAGAAAATTCACCTCTTTTTCAAAGAACGACTAATTGAATTTGATGAATTTTACCAAGAATTTAATGAGATCCTTATCTCTTTGGTCGATTAATCGTAAATTTAGGCCATGAAATTATTTTTAACCTTTTGTTTATTTAGTTTTGTTTCATCATTTCTCTCACAAACAACAATACTTGATTCTGACTTTCAACAAGGGATTCCATCAAATTATACAATTGTTGATAATGATTTTAATTCCCCAAACATTCAAGTTGCAAATTTTACAAGCGCATGGATTGGAATAGTTGACCCCGAAGATTCAACAAATAAAGTGGCTGGAGCAACATCTTATTTTATATCAGAAGATACAGCAAGTCGTTGGCTCATAACTCCTGCCCTCTCTCTTTCAACTTTCGGGAATTTTATCTCCTGGAAAGCAAAATCGCACGACCCATCATTTCCAGACAGTTACTTGGTTTTAGTTTCCACAACAGACAATCAAATTAGCAGTTTTACTGATACTATTGGAGATATTGAGCAAGAAAATTTTGAGTGGACAAGCAGAGAGGTAAATCTTAGCGAAAATGGATACAATGACTCAACAATCTACGTTGCCTTTGTTAATACAACCTATGATGGATTTATTTTATATTTGGATTCTATCCAAGCTCGAACAGAAGACCCCGTCGGATATTTAGAATTAAGTTCTCCAGAGATTCGTGTTTTTCCAAATCCAACAGCTGACTTTTGTACTGTTTATGCTGATAAACCCATAAAATCAATTACAATATCCGATTTTGAAGGTCGAATTATTGCTACTTCAACAGAGCATACAATAGATATGCAAAATTTTAAAAGTGGTTGTTATTTAATTTCCATAAATTTAGGAAATCACCTAGTTACAAAACGTATAGTTAAGTTCTAGTTTTGGAAAACAAGCTAATAGAAAAAGTTCGAAAGCACATTCAAAAACAATTTGAAACGAAAGAAGGCAGTCATGATTGGTTTCACATTGAACGTGTTTTAAAAATGGCGCAACATATTCAGACAAAAGAAGGCGGCGACCTAGAAATAATTTCCCTGACAGCTCTTTTACACGACATTGCAGATCATAAATACAATAATAATAATTTTGAAATTGGTTCTGAACAGGCCTATAAACTATTGATTTCAGAAGGCGCAAAGCATGAATTAGCAAAAAATGTCGCAGATTTAGTCGCTGTAATTTCTTTCAAAGGAAGCGAGGTAAATGATCAAAAAACAAGCATTGAAGGACAAATTGTAAGAGATGCTGATCGTTTAGATGCAATTGGTGCAATTGGAATTGCTCGCGCTTTTGCATATGGAGGAAGTAAATCTCGACCGCTTTATAATCCTGATATTTCTCCAATAATGCACGCATCAAAAGAAGAATATGCTAAGTCAAAAAGTCATACAGTGAATCATTTTTACGAAAAATTACTTTTACTCAAAGACAGAATGGAAACTAAAACTGCAATGGAAATCGCAGAAAAAAGACATGAGATTATGCTAAAGTTTTTAGACGACTTTAAAAAAGAATGGAGCCTTGCTTTTTAATGTATTAAACCTCTATTCATCTTAATAAAAAATAATTCAGTAAAATTTTCAACAAGTTTAAAAAATAAAAAGATTCTTCAGTTATTAGCTAGAAATTAGATTCTGAGCATTAACCATCGCTGCATCTGTAATTTTTTCACCACTCATTAATCGTGCAATTTCGCTAATTCTTTCCTGCTCAAGTAAATAATGAACTTTTATCTTCATTTGCTTATTTTCAATATTTTTACTCACACATAAGTGATTCTCTGCTTTTGCTGCCACTTGAGGAAGGTGAGAAATTGCCAGCAGTTGAACTTTTGAACCCATTTGCCTTAATAAAACGCCCATTTTCTGAGCTACTTCACCAGAGACACCAGTATCTATTTCGTCAAATAAAATTGTTGTCAATTCTCTTTTTTCAGAAACAAGCTTTTGAAGAGCCAACATCAAACGGGAAAGTTCGCCCCCACTCGCTGCTTTTTCAATAGCAATAGGTTCAACTCCAAAATTTGCAGAAAATAAAAAAGCACAAGATGTTAAACCCGATGAGCTCAAATCTTGATTTAAGCTGAGATTAAAATCTAATTTTGTGTGAGGAAGTTTTAAATCTGATAATATCTTCTGAAGTTGTGAAAGAATATTCGGCTCTGCTTTTAATCGTTTATCATGCAAAATCATTGCTTTTTCGCGAGTTAAATTCTCGAGTTTAGAAACCTGTAATTTTATTTCTGCAACTTCTTTCTCAAGGCCCTCTATCTTTTCTACTTTTTCTTGCAAGCGAACTTCAAGTAATTTTAATTGATCCTGATCAGTCACGCGGTGCTTATTAATTGCTGAATTAAAAGCATCTAAAGAAGTTTGCAATTCAATTAATTTCCTTGGATCAACTTGTGCATTTTCAAAATGATTCAGAGAATCATTTGATAAATCTTTAAT
>SYKJ01000153.1 GCA_005798205.1 Bacteroidota bacterium
ATTTAAAACGATTAAATTAAAATTCTGTTCATTAAAAACAAAAAGAAAAATTAGCTTAAAATCCTCTGAATCCCAAATAAATATAGCTTATTAAGCTCACTTTATTAACAAAATCGTTGATTTTTCAACATTTTATGCTTTTTTTTAGTGCTGTAGTGATTTTCGCTTACTTATTAAGATATATTTGTCTCGATAATTAAATTATTCATTTTTAAAAACTTAGTATTATGAACAAAGCAGAATTAATTGATGCAATGGCAGCAGCGTCTGGCTTATCAAAAGCAGACTCTAAAAAGGCATTAGACGCTTTTGTAGGAGCTACAACAAGCGCATTAAAAAAAGGAAACAAAATCTCTTTAGTAGGATTTGGATCTTTTGACATTTCTAAAAGAAAAGCACGTAGCGGTCGTAACCCAAAAACTGGCGCAGTTATTCAAATTAAGGCAAAGAATTCTGTACGTTTCAAAGCAGGATCTGACCTATCTTCAAGTGTAAATTAATTTAACACTTTTGTGTTAATGGAAAAGAGGTTGTTTTGCAACCTCTTTTTTTTGCTCTAAATATTTTCAATAATCAATGCAGATGCACCACCACCGCCGTTGCAAATACCTGCACCTCCAATTTTTCCATTATTTTGTTTAAGAACGTGAATTAAGGTTACAATAATTCTAGAGCCGGAATTTCCAAGTGGATGGCCAAGAGCAACTGCGCCACCATTAACATCCACTAAAGATGGATCTAATCCTAGTAACTTTATATTTGCTAGTCCGACAACTGAAAACGCTTGATTTAATTCCCAAAAATCTACATCAGCAACTTTTAAATTAGCTTTTTCAAGCGCTTTATTGACAGCCAATGTTGGAGCAGTCGTAAACCACTCTGGTGCCTGAGCTGCGTCAGCATAGGAAACTATTTTGGCAAGTGGTTTTAAAGCATATTTCTCAACAGCTTCTCTAGAAGCTAGAATTAATGCTGAAGCTCCGTCATTTAAAGTCGATGCGTTTGCCGCAGTTATTGTTCCCTCTTTATCAAATGCGGGTCTTAAACTTGGGATTTTATCCAAAAAAACATTCTTGTATTCTTCATCTTCTGATAATACAATTGGTTCTCCTTTTCTTTGAGGAACAGAAACAGCGACTATTTCATCATTGAATTTCCCATTTTTCCATGCAGAACTGGCTCTTTGATACGAAGTAATAGCAAAATTATCTTGATCCTCTCTCGAAATTGCATGTTCTTTTGCACACAATTCAGCACAATTTCCCATTGGAACTTTGCTGTATACATCTAGCAAGCCGTCTTTTGATATACCATCAAGAATTGCAATATTCCCGAATTTATTTCCATTTCGAGCATCTAAATAATGAGGAGTTTGTGACATGTTTTCCATTCCACCAACTACGACAATATGATTGTCACCCGTTAGGATAGTTTGGGCTCCTAATATCAGTGCCTTCATTCCAGATGCACATACTTTATTGACTGTGGTACATGGAACATTTTGTCCCAAACCAGCGCCAAGAGCTGCTTGTCGAGCTGGTGCTTGACCAAGTCCGGCTTGTAAAACATTACCCATAAAAACCTCATCAACACATTCTAATGGTACATTTGAGCGATCGAGTGCACCTTTAATCGCAACAGATCCTAATTCAGTTGCAGAAATACTTGATAAACCACCAAGAAAAGCTCCAATTGGAGTTCGAACTGCCGATACAATATATACTTCTTTTGCCATGTTTAAGCTATTATTTTGAAATACAAAGTTAGTGTTTTTGATTCCAAATAACTCTTTTCCTTAACAATAAAAATCATCCATAGAACATATATTTTTTAGAAATAATCTGCTTTAGTTTTAGTGTATTATTTCCAAATTTGTCAGTAATTTTGGAATCCATGAATTTAATTGCTGATTTTTCTCTCTTTTGGTTAATTCCTATTACATTAATTTCTTTTGGCATAACTTTTTATGTCTATCAAAATAAGGGTTGGGTAAAAGAATTAATCCCATGGCAAAAAAATACTTTAAGATTATTGCGATTTTCTTCTATCATTTTAATTTTATCCTTGCTCCTTGGTTTAATTTTTCAAGCAACTAATTACAGAGAGGAAAAACCTGTTTTTATAACTTTGGTAGACAACTCATCATCTATGTTGAACTATAAAGATAGTTCGACCATTAAAAGTAATATTGCAGCATTAAAAGCAAAATTAAAAACAACATTTGGAGACCGTTTTCAATTCGTTGAGTTATTAGTAGGATCAAAAGTTTCTACAAATAAAATTGACTTTAAAGAAAATGTTTCAGCTTTGGAACTTGGATTCGAAAAAATAAACATTGACTATTACAATCGAAATATTGGTGGAATAGCATTTATCTCAGATGGAAATTACAATGTCGGCGCAAATCCATCATACGCAGCAGAGAAAATAAGTCTTACTCCCATCTTTTCATTGCTTGTAGGAGACACCATTCCCAAAAAAGATCATTTTATTAAACATATCACTGTAAATGACATTGCGTTTCTAAAAAATGAATTTCCACTTGAAGTTGATATTGAAGCATATAAAATTGGAGCAAAAAATGTTGTTTTGGGTATTTATCAAAATGGTCAAAAAATAGCGAGCCAATCTGTAAATTATACCTCCGAGAAAACAAATTTTAAACAAGTAAATTTCACCTTAAAGGCTGATAAAATTGGAATTCAAACTTACACTGTTAAATTAGAATCTGTTGATGGAGAATACACCTATCAAAACAACCAACGTAATTTTTACGTCGAAGTCATAGATTCACGCAATAAAGTGCTTTTATTAAGTGGCGCTCCACATCCTGATATTTCAGCGATAAGAAATGTTTTGGAAGGAAATGAAAGCAGTGAAACAATTACGAGTTTAACTACGGAATGGAATAAATCATTAGATGGTGTTAATCTTGTTATTTGGCACGAACCTGGAATTAAGTTTGAACAAAGTATTCTAGATATTATTAAGCTTAAAAAAATCCCAGTTTTGTACGTTATTGGACCAAATACTAGTAATTCAGTTATTTCAAAGCTAAATATTGGAGTCTCCACAGCAAGCGGAAATCAAGTTGACGACAACCAAGCAGCCATAAATAATTCTTTCTCCTCTTTTGAATTGAGCGAAAAAGTGCTCGAAGAACTAGATTATTTCCCACCACTCAAAAGTAAGTTTGGAGAAATCACTTTATCGGGTAGTAATGAAATTCTTTTGAATCAACGAATAGGA
>SYKJ01000154.1 GCA_005798205.1 Bacteroidota bacterium
CGTTGAAAAAGAATCGACGACTATAATTTCATCGGCAACCGGTAACAAGGATTCGATACAACGTTGGATGTTTCTTTCCTCGTTATAGGTAATAATAACTGCACTTAATTTAGTATGCATCTAATTTATAGAATTTCAATACTCTTCCAAATTGCTTGAATATCACGCAATGGATGGGTCCAACTTGTAGTGGAAGGTGCATCAACATAACCGCTTATACAAATTATTTTTTTTGACTTTGGGTGAATAAAATGGAATTCCCAGAAAGCACCTCCCGTCGAATAAACATTCTTGCCAGTAAATTGAAACATTCCTCTAACCTCTTTTCCTTTTATTGATTTATTAAAATTAAAAGCTGTATTTGACTCCGGAAATACAAATTTAGTGTATTGAGTTCCCATATAAAGTCCATCAATTTCATGTGGTACATTATAGCGAAGCATCGTATCTCGAGCTTTTAATAAATTTTCTAAAATAAATTGCGAAGAATCAATAAAATCGTATTGGTAAATCATAATTCCCGTCAAAACCGATCCGACATCTTGGGTTCCAGAGCCAACAAACTCTATAGGACGAGATGCAGTAGGCAAAACAAGACGATAAAAATTAGGGCGCATTGAAACAATAGTTGAAGCATCAGGTAAAGCTAATTTAATTCCAAAATTGTTATTTATTTTTTTTTGAACCAATCTATTTTCCTGTCCCTTGTAATTAAACATAATTCGCTTCCATTCTATTTCATCAAATTTAAAATGTACAGCATTCATTCCATCTTTACAAAGTTCCATCAATTGATTATAGTCCTTTGCTATAACATCCATCACAAGTTGTCTATTTGCCCAAACATCTTTTCGAGACTGAATAGCACCTAATTTTTGTTTTCTCTTTGAATCAATGGAGATAAAAAGTATATTTCTATGTCTTCGAATAGCTCCTTCAAAATTTTTATTGGTCCGATGAATTAATTCAAAAGTAACTACATCAGGAAAATAAGGCATTATAAACTGAGTAAGTTGCGTGTCCAAATGTGCTTTAACCTCTGAGTCCCATATTGCTTGATCGCAAACAACTAATATTTCACCAACTTTACCAGTTACACTTAACCCTGTATTCTTATATCTGTCTTTGCATGAAAAAAGAAGGTAAAGTGGTAAAACAAAAAACAAAAAGAAGACTTTTAACTTCAAAATAAATTTATTTTATGCGCAAGCGCTGACCAACAGTTATCACATTAATATTAATTCCGGGATTTAATTTTTGTAATTGTCTTTGAGTTAAATTATTTTTTTGAGCCACTTTTGAAAATGAATCGCCACTTTTTACAGTGTAGTACTTTTTAATGGGTTTTGGAGGTGTTTCAGGTGTTGCAACAACTTTTGTAATACTATATAGCTTTAGTTTTTGCCCAACATAGATGTTCGTTGTTCTTAAAGCGTTCCATTCCATAATTTGTTCAATTGATACATTGTATTTTAACGCAATATTTTGTAAGTTTTCTCCTGACAAAACTTTATGATACTGCAAGTTTTGTTTATTTATTAAACTGTCTTGAACAACAGTTGTATCCATGATTTGAGTTGAGTCAATTAACTTTGGCAAGCTCGGTAGAATAATAACTGGATCATAAATGGATTTTTCTAAGCGGTACATTGAATCCTCCTCGCTAACCAAAAAAGTAATCTTATCCATAGGGCCAGTAATACAACGTGGAGGCGTAGTTTTGGGAATAAATAGTGTTTTGTATACTGGATTTAATGACTTTATTTCCTCAATTTCCCAACTAGAGATCTGGGAAATTGTATTCATATGAACAGCATTTTTTAGACACATTGTATCTAATTGAGCATTATGAATCTTTGCCTCCATTGGTATTATATTGTGTTCTGCATGATATGTCATTAAATAAGCTGCTGCTATGAAATTAGGTACATATCCTTGTGTTTCAGTTGGAAGAAATGGGCGTACTTCCCAGTATGTTTTTTTATCACCTGATCGCCTAATCGCTTTATTAACATTTCCTGGGCCTGCATTGTAAGCGGCGAGAGCTAAATTCCAATCTCCATAAATTCCATAAAGCTGCTTCAAATAACGGCATGCTGCATCTGTTGCTTTGTCTGGATCCATCCTTTCATCAATGTAGGAGTTTTCTTGAAGACCAAAGTAAAGACCCGTTTTATACATAAATTGCCATAAACCCAGTGCACCAGCTCTAGATTTCACTTGTGGTCTAAGACCACTTTCAATTACAGAAAGAAAACGCAATTCAATTGGTAAACCGTATTCAGCAAGTTTTTCTCGAAACATATCAAAATACAATGCTGAGCGACCCAATGCTACACGTATAAAACCACGTCTTTGAGCGGCAAAGAAACGAACAGTTGAGAGAGTTGCAGCATTACAATCCATATGAAAAGGACTCAACGAACTCATTTTTTCTAGGCGCTCGCAATAAACCTCATCAGAAAAAGTTGGAGCTTGGTTAGGCTCGTAATTCAATGCATTAATAATGGAATCGTATTTTAAATCGTTCGCATAATCAGCATAAAATAAATTCAAGCTTTGTTGAACTGCATTTACAAAAGCTTCTGAATTTAAAGAATCAAATGGATTCCTGAGGTGTGCCGGTTTTTGGGAATATAAAATAAACCCTTTAAAAAAAATAAATACAATAAGTAGCTTCTTCATTTAAAGGTCCTCCAAAACTTTAGCAAAATTAAACATGATTGCTTCATCAAAAGTAGTTGACATTATTTGTACACCAAATGGCAATCCATTTGAATGAATACCTAAAGGCAGGCTTATAGCTGGATTTCCAGTTAGATTAGCATGAACAGTAAAAATATCTTGCAAATACATTTGGATTGGATCATTTATTGAATTTTTTTCAAAAGCAGTACTTGGTGTAGTTGGCATCAACAAAACATCTGCTTTTTGAAACATTTTTTCAGTTTGATTTTTCAAAACTCGTCTGACTTTTTGGGCTTGTGTATAATAAGCATCGTAATAACCATGAGAAAGTACAAATGTACCAGTCATAATTCTTCTTTTAACCTCCAATCCAAATCCTTCAGACCTAGATTTTACATAAGTTTGGTCCACTCCTTTTGCTTCAGGGCTTCGATAGCCATAGTGAATACCGTCAAAACGCGATAAATTAGAAGATGCCTCTGCTGTTGTCAAGACGTAATAAGTCGGCACTAAATAATCCAAATACGGGAAGCTTAGATCGACAATTTCGTGACCTTTCTGCTTTAAGTCTTGAATAATTTTATGTAATTGTGAACTAACTTCATTATCTAAGCCTGAGTGAGTGAAACACTCTTTAATTATGCCGATACGGTATTTTTTTGAGGAATCTGCAGGCTCTAGTTTAAAAACTTTACTAGAACTCGTCGCATCAAATTCATCTGCTCCAGCCATGATGGAAAGAAGTAATTGAGCGTCTTGCAAACAATTTGTAAAAGTTCCAATTTGATCAAAAGATGAAGCATAAGCGATTAAACCGTAGCGACTAATGCGGCCGTAGCTTGGTTTCATGCCGTAGGTTCCGGTCCATGATGCAGGTTGACGAACTGAACCTCCCGTATCACTTCCAAGAGATACAGTACATAAACCTGCTGAGACAGCAACAGCTGAGCCTCCTGAAGAGCCTCCTGGTACGTAATTTTTTTTTAGGTTGTTTTCTACTGAACCAAATGCCGAGTTTTCGTTAGAGCTTCCCATGGCAAATTCATCACAATTTAGTCTACCGATTACGATTGCATCTTCATCTAACAAACGCTGAAGGGCAGTTGCAGTATAGATAGATTCAAATCCCTCTAATATTTTTGAAGATGCGGAAACCTTGTGGTTTTTATAGCAAATATTGTCTTTGATTCCAATAACAACGCCTGCTAATTTTCCTGCTGTTCCGTTTTTAATTTTCTCATCAACTCTTTTTGCC
>SYKJ01000155.1 GCA_005798205.1 Bacteroidota bacterium
ATGAACATAGGAACCTAATATAGCGCCAAGAAGCATAGCAACTAAAATATAAAGCGTTAAATAACTTTTTTTATCTTTTTTTTCTACTATTTTATCGCTTTCCGAATTCATCAATTGTATTTTGGTTTGGTTCGTAAATTTAAGGAAAAGTCTACTGCTTAACAAGAATAAATTGAATAGATTTGAGATAGTAAACTTTTTTGGGGGTTAAAACTCCTTATACATTTCGTATATTTACAATCAGAATATTTTTCTATGGCAATTTCAGATAAAGACCTAACATTTAACTATAACGAAGATCAAATGCGTTTAAAAATTAGCGCTCTCGATCAAGAATTAGCAAAAATATATGAAGGCGGTGGAAAATCACGTATCAAAAAATTACACGAAAGTGGAAAACTCTCCGCACGCGAACGCATTGACCTACTCTTAGATCCAGAAAGAGAACGATTTGAAATTGGTGCATTAGCAGCTTATGGGATGTACAAAGAACATGGTGGCTGTCCTGCAGGTGGAGTTGTAATTGTTATCGGATATGTTAAAAATAAACAAGTAATTGTTGTCGCAAATGACGCTACGGTTAAAGCTGGAGCTTGGTTTCCTATAACTGGGAAAAAGAATTTACGCGCTCAAGAAATTGCGATGGAAAATCATTTGCCAATTATCTATTTAGTAGATTCAGCTGGCGTATTTCTTCCAATGCAAGACGAAATTTTTGCAGATAAAGAACATTTTGGTAGAATTTTTAGAAATAATGCAATTATGAGCTCGATGGGAATCGTTCAAATTGCTGCCGTAATGGGTTCCTGTGTCGCTGGTGGCGCTTATTTGCCCATAATGTCGGATGAATCATTAATTGTAAATAAAACAGGAACTATTTTCCTAGCTGGATCTTATCTCGTTAAAGCTGCAATTGGAGAAAATATTGACAATGAAACATTAGGTGGAGCAACCTCCCAAACCGAAGTTTCTGGAATATGTGATTACAAAGTTGAAAACGATGAAGAATGCCTAGCTAAAATTAGAGATTTAGTAGGAAAAATTGGATTAAAAAGAGAAGCCGGATTTAATAGAGAAGAATCTATTGAGCCAAAAATACAAATGAAAAAAAGTTACGGAATTATTCCAGCGGATCGTTCTAAACCATATAATTCAAAAGAGATTTTGACTTGCCTTGTTGATAATTCTGAATTTACTGAGTACAAAGAAAACTTTGGGAAATCCATCATTACAGCATATGCTAGAATTGATGGTTGGAGTGTAGGTATTGTTTTAAATAACAGAGAGATTTCTAAAAATGCAAAAGGAGAAATGCAATTTGGAGGAGTTATTTACTCAGATTCTGCAGATAAAGCTGCACGATTTATAATGAATTGCAATCAAAAAAACATCCCCTTAATTTTTTTACATGATGTCACTGGTTTTATGGTAGGATCTAAAAGTGAAAACGGTGGAATCATAAAAGACGGTGCAAAAATGGTAAGTGCAATGGCAAATAGTGTAGTCCCAAAGTTTTCTGTAATAATTGGAAATTCCTATGGAGCTGGAAATTATGCCATGTGTGGAAAAGCATACGACCCACGATTAATTGTTGCTTGGCCGAGTGCTGAAATTGGAGTGATGTCAGGTGCTGCTGCAGCAAAAACACTTTTACAAATTGAGATTGCTACATTAAAAGGGAAAGGAGAAGAAATAACTCCAAAAAGAGAAAAGGAATTATTTGACTCTATCAAAAATAGATATGATGAACAAATATCCCCTTATTATGCAGCAAGTCGCTTGTGGATAGACGCAATTATTGATCCAATTGAGACTAGAAAAATTATTTCAATGGGCATTGAAATGGCAAATCATGCACCTATAGAAAAGAGATACAACGTAGGAGTAATTCAAACTTAATCGTCCTCTGTATTTCTCTTTCCATTGAAATAAAAAGTATATCCAAAGCTTATTGTAAAAGCAGAAGATTTTTTAGAAAATTCATCAACTGAGAAACCTAAATTTGAATCTTTAATGCCTATTGTTTCTGGAGAAAAACTGTAACCATAAAAAGGGTAACCAACGGTTAAACGATAGGAGCTATTTACCGACGACGAAATGATAAAGGCAATAGATGGCTCTATAAATGATGCCTCATATTCGTTGAATCCTGGAATTAAATCACTCACAGCAAAGGCTTTTAAATATCCTATTTTGCAAGCTAAATCAGTACCGAAACGTTCACTCCAAAATCTTTCATATCCAAATTTTAAAAATGTAGCTGCAGTATGAATGCCACCATAAATTTTTGGCTGAACTCTAAATTCATTAATTGCAAAATAAGAATAATGAAGGCCTAGACCAAATGTAATATGATTTTTGAAAGAATATTGATAATAAGGTGAGATACAAACAAGCCCTTGCATGATTGATCTGTAAGGCTTGTTGTAAGCTGCATTCGGTAAACCCAATTCAACAGTTACAGCATCATCAGATTCGATAGACTGAGCGGTAAAAATAGAACTGATTATGATAAATAAAAAAACAAAAATTAATTTCATTATTCTATATTATTTTCTTTAGTAATAAACGAGAGTACAGAAAAAAATAGCATCTTCAAAATTAATGTTAAAAAAAAGCTGACATTAAATGCCAGCTTTGCTTATTTTAAAGATTGTATTATTTTTGTAAAATAAAGTTGACACGTCTATTTTTTGCGTCCTTGACTTCTTCTTCATCGTCATCAAGAATATCCGCGCTTTGTATATTTGAACTTTCAGAAGAAGTTATTAAACGTTTTTTATCAATACCTTGATCTATAAAATATTTTTCTACAGCTAAAGCTCTTTTATTGTCCATTTCAAAATATTCGCTTAAAATCCTTCTGTCAACATTTGAAAATTCCTCAACTCCATCACTCAATTTTACCTCTTTTGCATCGCAATGACCCTGGATTTTTATTTTAGAAGTAGGATTGATTTTCATGTATTCAATAACGTAATTCATTGCTTCCTTGCAATTTTCTGTAAAAGTAGCCTTACCGAAACGAAAATATGAAACCTGTGCTGAAATTTTATCCTCAGCCTTCATTTTATCAGTAAGTTCAGGAGTTTTTGAATAAATTAAATTTGAAAAAGAATCTTCAATTTTAGGAGGTATATTATTATAACATTTACAATCCTCCTCCTTGTCAATTAATGTAATAATAACGTTATCAACATAATAATATGCATGAGAGATAGTTTCTACCTCGCTATCCTTGGGTTTTTTTAATGAAATAAAAGTGGTTTCTTCATTTTTATCAAAATTCCCTAATGTAATAAATTTTTCATCTCCTTTTGCAGTATAGATATTACAAACTTTCTCCCAACCATAAAAACCCGAGTACACTTTATTTCCCTGGCTTCTAATTAATCTATCCGATGTATTGTAGATCGCGCCTGAGTTTGAAGGAATGTTCTTCGAAAATAAAGCTGCAATGTTATTTACTGAAAACTTTGATGACTCAGCTAAAGATACAGAAAACTCTACACAATATTTTAATCCTTTTTTAAGAGTAACTTGATTTTTTTCTTTTCCTAATGGAATGGTGACATAGCTTCTTTCACCAGCAGATTTACCAGGTTTGTATAATACCAACCCAAGATAATTATCATTTTTGTCCTGTTCTTTATTTATAGGTTCTTCAAAACCATAAACATTTTGTGGTACGCAAATATCTCCACTGCAATTTGTGCTAGAAACAAATAAATCAGCTTTAAATTCTGTTGGAGAACTCACTCCATAATCAAGATATTCCACTGAACCTAATTCATTAAAATCATTG
>SYKJ01000012.1 GCA_005798205.1 Bacteroidota bacterium
GATATTTGGCATTATTTGGATGATAAAATTCAAGCCCAACAACTTGTTCAACTTAATACCACCAAGAAAAAAAATAATATATACCTGCTCCAGCTAAATACGGACAGTATTCTAGCTTTAACTAACGATTCAATTATAGCTCGTGTATCATCTGAAATAAGTGGTGATTACATTTTTGCAACAAACTCAAAACCATATTCTATTGAAGCACAGTGGAAGTCGCCAGGTTTAGAGGATATTTATAGAATTTCATTAATTGACGGAACACGACAACTCATAGCACCTTCAGTTGCTTATGGAGGTCAACTTTCGCCCAATGGCAATTATTATACTTATTTTAACGAAAAAAAATTACAGTATTATTTAATCGATATCTCCAAGAATTCACAAACTTGTATTTCTTGTACAGCAACTGATGTAATTTTACATGAAGACATCAATGGTCAACCAATGGATCCTGGACCACAGGGCGAGTATGGGTTTGTTAGAAATGAAAGCGATTTTATTTTTAAATCAGAATTTGATATCTGGAGTTATAATTTACCAACAAAGGCTTTAAAATGCCTAACAAATGGTGAGGGAAAGAAAAGAAACATTGAATTTAATTTGGTTAAATGGTCTGATGATAGCGTTTATATTGATTTGAAGGATTGTTATATTAATGGATTTAATAAAACTACAAAAGGGTTTCATATTTATAGTTTTTATGATGAATTTGGAGAATTTGGATTTTTTGAAAAGACAAAAGAGGATGCAAAGTTAACTTTGCTTGAAAGGTCTAAAAATAAGGAAACAATAATGCTGCGAAAAATGACAGTAACTGCCTATCCAGAAATTATTCTCGCGGATACAAATTTTAAAAACCAACGCATCATTTCAAATACAAATCCACAGCAAAATCAATACAATTGGGCGAGTGTAGACTTAATTAATTGGAAAGCATTTGATGGCCAATCTTTAGAGGGTCTTTTGTATAAACCTGAAGATTATGATTCAGCTAAAAATTATCCACTTCTAGTTTATTTCTATGAATTAAATTCTGAAAATTTACACAATCATCTTGCTCCACGACCTTCTTCAAGTACAATAAATCCAACAGAATATGCCTCCGCTGGTTATTTTGTTTTAATACCAGACATTCGATACTCTGCAGGTTACCCTGCAAAGTCAGCGTATAACTGCATAGTTAGTGGAACTGATTTTGTTGTAAAAAATTATCCTATCAATGAAAAAAAAATGGGTTTGCAAGGTCAAAGTTGGGGAGGTTATCAAACGGCTCAATTAATCACTATGACAACCAAATATGCTGCGGCTATGGCTGGTGCACCAGTCAGTAATATGTTTTCTGCTTATGGCGGTATTCGTTGGGGTTCTGGGCTTAATCGCCAATTTCAATACGAGTCAACTCAAAGTAGAATCGGAAAAACAATTTGGGATGCACCTGAACGGTATACCGAAAATTCACCCCTATTCCATTTGCCAAATGTGAAGACGCCTTTGTTGCTTATGCACAACGATAAAGATGGTGCAGTTCCTTGGTATCAGGGAATAGAATTATACAACGGAATGCGACGACTAGGGAAACCCTGTTGGCTATTAAATTACAATGATGACGATCATAATTTAACAAAAGCACCTAATCGTATTGATTTAAGCATTCGAATGCGCCAATTCTTCGACTTTTATCTGCAAGACAAAGCTGCTCCAAGTTGGTTGAAAAATGGCCTGCCAGCCATAGATAAAGGAAATAAAACTGGTTATGAAACTGAATAAAAAGCTTTCTCTTTTAACTTTCATTTTCTGTTTATCTACAATTACAATTTTGAGTTTAGTGCCTCCAAAATCGGGAGTTGAAATGGCAAATAATGATAAATTATATCATTTTGCAGCGTATGCTATTTTAAGTTTTAATTTTTGCTTTATTTCAATTCAGAAATTACATTTTTTAGTTGGAATCTTCCTGTTGATTTTTTATGGCATATTAATTGAATTTTTTCAAGGATTTGTGCCCGGAAGAAACCCTTCTTTTTACGATGCTTTAGCAAATTCAGTTGGTGTTTTAATCGGTTTCTTACTTTTTAAATTATTCAGCTTAAATAGAATAAAATAATTCCTTAATTTTACAGCGTCTCTAAGGGGTGTTCATTTAAAAATGGACTGAGATTATACCCATTGAACCTGTAAGGTAATACTTGCGAAGGGAAGATGACCGAGCTAATAGATTGTACAACCGTCGAGAATTAGCCCCTTGTTCTTGTTAATTTTTAAAAAAATGAAAACAAGACTTTTTTTTATTGCAGCTTTCTTTTCTCTTTCTTCAAGTTTTATTACACAAACTAGTTTGTCTGGAATTGTAAAAAATCAAAATGGAAATCCCTTGCCGGGAACAAATGTTACTGTTGAGGGATTAAATATTGGAACCTACACGGATGTAAATGGAAATTTCCAATTGAATAATCTACCAACTAAATCACTTGTTTTACTTTTTGAAATTCCAGGTTCTACTATCACAAAGAAGGAAATTAAACCATCGGAATTTAATAGCCCAATTCTTGTTATTCTTTATTCAAACATTAAAAGTTTAGAGGAAGTTCAAGTGGTTTCCACACGAAGCTCTGAAGGATCAACATCCACTTCCCTCATAAATAAGGAATTTTTGGAGAAGAAAAATTTTGGACAAGACCTACCTTTTTTACTTGAAACTACTCCTTCTGTTGTTACCACCTCAGACGCAGGCACAGGAATTGGTTATACTGGCATAAGAATAAGAGGTATTGATGCTTCTCGTATAAATGTAACAATTAACGGAATTCCTGTAAACGATCCAGAATCTCACGATGTATATTGGGTTAATATGCCGGACCTATCCTCCTCAATAGAAAATTTGCAAATTCAACGTGGTGTCGGTTCTTCGACTAACGGAGCTGCAGCATTTGGAGCAAGTTTGAATATTAAATCTCAAGATATTTCAAGCGCTGCCTTTGGAATTTTAGATAATACTTATGGATCCTTTAATACGCTTAAAACAACAATAAAAGCAGGAACGGGATTGATTAATAATAAATTTTCCCTTGAAACAAGATTGTCACAAATTACCTCTGATGGCTTTATTGATAGAGCAACTTCGGATTTAAAATCCTATTACTTAGCAGTTTCATACGTAGGAAAAAAATCTGTTTTGAAAGCGATTGCTTTTAGTGGTAAAGAAATTACGTATCAGTCGTGGTATGGAACTCCAGAAAGTAGAGTAAATGGTGATCCTAACGAAATGAATGCCTATGCTGACCGTAACGGATTAAGTGAAGTAGACCGCTCAAATTTATTAAATTCTGGTAGAAGTTATAATTTTTATACCTACGAGAACCAAGTCGACAATTACCAACAAGACAATTATCAATTGCATTTCACACATTCTTTTAAACCCAATCTAATAATGAACATAGCTGGACATTATACATATGGTCGTGGTTATTATGAGGAATACCGTAAAGACGATGAATTGGCAGATTATGGTTACAATCCGGTAATTATTGGAAATGATACAATTTCAAGCACTGATTTAATTCGAAGAAGATGGTTGGATAATGATTTTCTTGGTGGAATTTATTCTTTGCAATACAAACTTTCAAATTGGAATTTCATTTTTGGAGGGGCTATTAATACATATCTTGGTGAACATTTCGGTGAGGTAATCTGGGCAAGATTTGCCGCAGATGGTGAAGTTAGAGACCGTTATTACGAGAATAATGCACAAAAATCTGAGTTTAGTAATTATTTGAAAGCGACTTATCGATTTGAAAAATTTTCATTTTTTGGAGACTTTCAGTATAGAAAAATAAACTATTCCTTTTTAGGAATTGACGATGTCAATGGTGAATTACTTGATTTAGAGCAAAATGTACCATTTAACTTTTTCAATCCCAAAGTTTCAGTCAACTATGCATTTAAAAATCATCAAAGTATTTTTGGTTCTTTTGGTATTGCGAATAGAGAACCTGTAAGAAAAGATTTTAGAGAAAGTACGCCTGAAAATAGACCCAAACCAGAAAATATGAGCGATTTAGAGTTGGGGTATTTATTTAACAATAATAAATTAAATATGGCTGCAAATTTTTATTGGATGAATTATTCCAATCAGTTGATTTTAACAGGCCAAATTAATGATGTTGGTGGATATACGCGAACAAATGTAAAAGATAGTTACCGAGCTGGAATTGAGTTAAGCACATCATATAAAATATCTTCATCATTGCAGTTAAATGCTGCACTTTCCCTCAGTCAAAATAAGATTAAAGAATTCAATGAATACGTAGATGAATATTTTGACGAAGAACCTTACTACTCTCAAAAATTAATAAGCCATCAAAATTCTGATTTGGCTTTTTCTCCTAATATTGTCGGTAATGCTGGGTTTACAGTAGTGCCGTTTAAAAATTTCACAGTTGATTGGGTTTCAAAATATGTTGGACGACAATTCTTAGATAATACATCAAATGTTGCACGAAGTATAAATCCTTTTACTTTTTCAAATTTATCGCTTTCATATTCTTTGCTTCATGTTTTCTGCAAGGAGATTACATTTGCTTTTCATATCAACAATGTATTTAATGCTTTGTATGAGAACAATGGCTATACTTATTCTTATTTATATGACGGAGAGACAACCACTGAAAACTTCTATTACCCGCAAGCCGGAAGAAATTTTATGGGAAGAATTTTGATTAAACTATAGATATTAATCACTAGTTTTGTAAAGAACTAAAAATACATAAATCATGAAATCTACTCGCTCTACGATAATTCTAATATTCCTATTGATTTTAAATTCAAATTTGAGTTTTTCTCAAAATTTTAAAATGGTTGGAAATAATAATTTGGATAATACGTCCTCAGATAATAAAAAACTTTTTAATGGACAATGGGCTGGTTTTGACATTGGATTTATTTCAACCAATATGTCAGATGAGTGGTCAAATAAGATCATGCAATCAACAAGTTTTGGTTTAAATCTGTGTGAGTATAAACTACCCATAATTAGACAATACCTCGGAATAACAACTGGTTTAGGTTTTAATTTTAAAACCTTCACTTTTAATAATGATTATTCTTTGATTTCAACTGACACATCTGTCGCGCTAGATACAGGAAATCCTTTATTATATGATACTAATTCGACTGTAAAAACTTCACAGCTCAATCAAATATTCTTTCAAATTCCATTACTTCTTGATTTTTCAACAAAGGTAAAACAAAAGAAAGCACTGAGTCTTGCAGCAGGTGTAGTTGGTGGAATTCTGTTATCCACAAATCATAAATTGAATGGAAAGTACAGTAATGGTGATAAATTCCAAAACGTCATAAAAGATGATAATCGTTTTCACACCAATTTGTTGTCTTTAGAAGGAATGGTCCGATTAGCCTATGGCCCTTTTGGATTGTATGGCACATATAGTTTGACTAGCTTATTTAAAAAAGATGCCACAAAAGAAATTATGCCTTTCAGTATTGGAATAAGTTTTAATATTGATTATGGAAAAGAAAAAGAAGAGATTACTATTACTGAAGAAACTGAAGATGGTAACATTTAAGGTTAACTAAAAAGCACATTTTTTATCTTCTAAAGCTTCCAATCATTCAATTGGTTTCCAGCTAAAAATTCTTTGTGAGTCATTCTTCGTTTTCCTTCTAATTGAAGTTCTGTGATACAAATAAAGCCGTTTTTGCATGGAAAAAGAATGCCGTCAGCGTGTTCTTGAAGTTTTCCAGTTAAGTTGTTAAAACCATCTTTCTCTATCGGTTTTGAAGTAAAAAGCTTAAACAAAAGAGTTTCATTTTTTTTTGTATTGTAAAGCTTTGTCCATGCAGCAGGGTAGGGTGAAAGCCCCCGAATTTTATTGTGAATAGTTTCCTTTCCTTCTTGCCATAAAATCTCACAATCATCCTTATAAATTTTAGGTGCTATTTTTAAATCTTCGCTCTCATTTTGTTTTTGTTCTATACTAACATGAGTCTGCATGGAAATAGAATCTAATGTTTTTAGCGTCAATCCAGCTCCTAAATTCATCAACTCATCGTGCAATTGGCCCGCATTTGTATCTGCTCCTATTTTTACTTTTTCTTGGGCGATTATTCTGCCGCTATCGATGTTTTCGTCTATGAAAAAAGTGGTAACACCAGTTTCTGAATCTCCGTTTATAAGTGCCCAATTGATTGGCGCGGCACCTCGGTATTTTGGAAGTAAAGAAGCGTGAAGATTAATGGTTCCAAAAGCGGGCATTTTCCAAACTTCTTTTGGTAACATTCGAAAAGCTACAACTACAAATAAATCAGCTTGAAGTTCTTTTAATTGTGCTAAGAAATGCTCGTCTTTTAATTTTTCCGGCTGCAAAATTGTTAAATTATTTTCGTGAGCGTAAATTTTTACTGCACTTTCTTTCATTTTTTGCCCTCGCCCTGCGGGTTTATCAGCCACTGTTACAACGGCAACGATATCGTGAATACTTTGGTTTAGAGCAGCTAAAATTCCCACTGCAAATTCTGGCGTTCCCATAAATACTACTCGTAATTTTTTTGCCTTACTCATACTATTTTTTCTCTCCAATTATAAAACCTTAAATAAAGAATTGAAAGTAAACCCATCACACCAAAATAAATATATTCTACGGTCCAAATCCAGTAAACATCAAAATTCCAACATTTTATGAATAAAAAGCTAAAAATGGAGTAAATAAATACGGTTAAAAATTCAATAAGCATGGAATGAACTGTATTTCCACTTCCATGTATGGTTTGGAAATAAACGGAAACAATTCCAAACAATAAGACAGAACAAGAAATAAGCTTGAGTATTTCTGCACTTTTCTTCAAGTAAATTTCTTCAGGATTAATCATTAAAATTAATTTTTCAGGATATAAAATTGCTCCATGAAATGATAAAATTAAAAAGCCTATTGTTAATAATTGTATTTTTCTTTGAATCACCGGAATTTTATCAAATTTCTTTGCTCCTAGATATTGTGAAACGTATGTTTTTGTTGTCCCTGCAAATCCCCAAAGTGGAACAAATGCAAGAAAATAGATGGATCGAATATTTTGAGAAACTGTTAAATCAAATTGACCTTTTTGTTCCAGCCATGTAAAAAAGAGCGTCCAAGTCCCCAAAGCTAAAAATCCCTGAAGCATAAGTGGGCTTCCAACTTTCAAAAGTTCTTTAATAGATTGCCAATTGTATGAAAAATAAGAAAAAAGATCATATTTACGTTTTTCATCGGAAAAGTAGAGATATACAACTAAAAAAAGCATTCCCAATCCATCTGCGATTGTCGATGCTAAAGCCGCTCCTTTTAACCCCATTTCAGGAAATCCCATTTCCCCAAAAATTAAAACGTAATCTAAAAAAACATTGCTAAGCGCTGTAATTATTGCTGCAATTAATACAACTACTGTTTTACCTTTTGCAAGAAAAAATGCTTGAATAGCAACTGTAATCATTAAAAAGAACAAAGCAAAACTTCTAAATTGTATGTAATCACCTTGCATACCAGCAATTCCCTGATTCTTAGAATAACCGATAATTGCTGAGGGCATTATGAAATATAAGAAACAAAATAAAAGAGTTGCTAGGCAGAAATTTATGAGTACAGAGCTACCAAAGACTCTTCCAATTTCTTCGGGTCTCTTTTCCCCAATTCTCCGAGCAATAATTATCTGAGAGCCATCTCCAAGTCCCATTAGGCACATATACATCGTCACGAAAATTAAGCCTCCATTTCCAACTGCATCAAATGCCTCAGTAGAATAGCGCGAAATAAAGGCCGCATCGGTTATTAAAACAATAGATTGAATAAATCCCGAGACCATCATTGGCAGTGCAACTCCCAAAATTGTTTTGTACCGTAATTCTAACATTAGTCAACTTGAATTACAAGCCCTTTCAAATATTCGCCTTCTGGATGGTACGCATTTATTGGGTGATCAGGACCTTGGTGCAATTGCGCTAGTATTCTTACGGTTCTTCCAGTTTCTATTGCAGCGGCAATAATTGTGTGGGTAAATAATTGTTTATCCACAACTTGAGAGCAGGAAAATGTAAAAATAATCCCACCTGGTTTTATTTGTCGAATTGCATGCGCATTTAGTCGTTTGTATCCTTGAATTGCTTGGTGTCGTTTTTCGCGGTGTTTTGCAAATGCTGGAGGGTCTAATACAATAATGTCATAATCTTCTTGCAATTCTTTCATGTAATCCATTGCATCTGCCGTGATTGAAGCATGCTTTTGCCCAAATTTATTTAATGCAACATGCTCTTCTGTCATTTCAATTGCTTTTTTGGAGCTATCCAGAGAATGAACTAAGGCTGCCTCATGTTGTAATGCTTGTAAGCTAAATCCTCCGGAGTAACAAAAGGTATTCAATACTTTTTTACCTTTTGAATAGTTTCCTAAAAGAAGTCGATTGTCTCGTTGGTCAATAAAAAAACCTGTTTTTTGTCCTAAAACCCAATCAATTTTGTATTTCACGCCATTTTCAAGTGCTTGATGTGGAGTTTCACAGTTACCAAAAATATAGGAGTCTGTTGTTTCCATTCGTTTTGGTAATGTATCTGCTGATTTAGAATAAATCGCTACAAGTTTTTTTCCAAATGCTTTTTTTAAACCGCTTGCTATTTCTTTTAGAGACTGATTCATGCCAATAGAGTGACACTGAATAACAGCAACACCATTATAAAAATCAATTACAAGTCCTGGCAATCCATCTCCTTCACCATGACAAACTCTAAAAATGTTATTTTCTTTGCTAAGCAAACCAATTTTCAAACGTGATTCCAATGCTTGCTGTATTTTCATTTGAAAGAATCCCTCGTCTATTTTTAAATTAGTAAAACTTAGAATTCGAACAGCAATAGTAGCATTTTGAAAATGCCCAAGGGCCAAAAAGCGACCTTTATAATCTTGTACTTCAACAATTTCTCCATCATGGATGGTTTGAGTTTCGGTAAAAATAGCGCCTGAAAAAATCCATGGGTGTTTTCTAAAAATAGATTGCTCTTTTCCTTTGCGAACTTGTAAAAGTGTATATGACATAGCTGCAAAGATACGCAAAGTAATAGCTTGTTTTTAGTACGACAAGAACAAGTATCTTAGGCTTTGTTGAAAGTTAGCTACTTTCTTATTACTTTTGATAAAAAACCAAACATATGTCTAACAAAAGAATTTTAAAGAAAAGTTTAAATGATCTAGTTTTTGACGTTGTAGATGAGTGTTATTACATTCAAGCATTAGATGCTACAAAAGAAAAAGCAACAGAGAAATTAATTGACGAAGCAGCAACATTCCAAGATTCTATTTTAGCAAGAATGAAAAAAGCCCGTGGAAAAGCTGAATTTCGTGCAATAGTTCTTGATCTTGAAAAGAAAGCCGATCATTTTGTTACTTCATTGAATGCTTTAAATTCCTAATTGTAAGTGAAAATTTTTAACTGGAAACGTTGGCTTTCACTTCTTGGAGTTCTTGCTTTTTTGTCTATTCTTTTTTTCTCTCATGGTAAATCTCTTTTTTGGAATGCCACAGCCTTAGGAGGCTTAATGATTTTCTTTTGGATTTTTGAAGTTGTTTCTATTTACATTACTGCACTTTTCCCCTTAATTCTTGCAGTTCCACTTGGCTTACTTAGCACTTCTGACTTAGCAGAGGCGTATGGAAATGGATCTGTCTATCTTTTTTTTGGAGGATTTATTTTGGCTCTTGGTTTGGAAAAATGGAAAGTTCACGAGCAAATTGCTAGAAGAATCGTCTCTTTAGTTGGAAATTCTAAACCGCGAATACTCCTCGGGTTTTTATTGAGTACAGGTATGTTGAGTATGTGGATTTCTAATACTGCAACTGCATTAATGATGTTGCCAATGGCGATAGCTGTAATTCATGC
>SYKJ01000013.1 GCA_005798205.1 Bacteroidota bacterium
GAAATGTTCAAGATTAAAACAAGAATGTCTGGTCACGGGCAAGTTGGCGACTATGCCTGTTGTGAGTGGGTAAACAACAACCATCAGATAAAAGTAGACGGTGTTCCAAGATTTAATTGGAACATTTGGCAAAATACTGAATGTGGTGAAAATCCAAATATTGGTCAAGGAGGAACTTGGCCTTATGCACGAGAAGGCTGGTGTCCAGGTGATCAGGTTAAAGAACATGAATTTGAATTAACTCCGTATGTTTCTCCTGGAGATACCGTAAGTTTGGATTATGTTATCAATGAAGTCCCAGCAAGCGATCCTGGTCAAGGTGGCGGAAATTACATTGCAGCGTATGATTTAATATCTTATTCAGAGCCAAACTTCCAAAATGATGCAGCAATTAAAGACGTTCTCAATCCAAATAATTATGAATATTACAGCAAATACAATCCCACTTGCTCAAATCCTCGTGTGATTTTAAAAAATACTGGGGAAATGCCCTTGACATCTTGTAAAATAGTTTGCTGGATTACCTATGGCGACAACATCGAATTCAATTGGACAGGAAACCTCAATTTTCTTGAAGAAGTTGTTGTAGAAATTCCGGTTGCAAATAATTCTTGGTGGACAGATTTAGATAGTAATATGACTTTCACAGCTTATGTTCGCGATGTGAACGGCACTTTTGGAAACGATGAATACCAATTCAATAGTGTAAAGACTACGAAATTTTCTGCACCTGAAAGAATTGATGGTCCTTTCTTCATTTGGTTGACTACAAACAACAAAGCCAGCGAAAATAAATACCGATTGATTGACCATGCTGGAAACATACTCTTTGAGAGAATTAATTTAACAAATCAAACGCAGTACAAAGACACCTTCGATTTAGCACCTGGTTGTTATTCTGTTATCATTGAAGACTCCGATGATGACGGTTTGTCGTTTTGGTATTCAGCACAAGTTGAAGGAGAAACCGCTGGAACAATGCGCTTGCGAAAAGTAGGTGGCACTTACATTGAATTTTTTCCTGGAGATTTCGGCTCATACCACCGCTATGATTTTTCTGTTGGATTTGAACTCGGCTTAGACGAAGCAAAATTAGAACATGAAATTGCCATTTTCCCAAATCCAACAAATGGGGTTACAACAATTGAAGTTAAAGGTGCCGTAAATAATGTGGCCACAGTAGAGATTTATGATTTAATGGGAAGAAAAATGCATGTTGAGGAGATGAATGCTACACAGTATTTTGCTGAATCTTTTATTGATTTCAGTACCTTTACAGCAGGAACGTACTTTGTGAAAATCATAACAAATCAACGCGTTTACACAAAAGAATTAATAAAAAGATAGAAGTACATTGAACTTTTAACATCAAAAAAATGCTTGTCAACTTAAGTAAAACAAATTCTATATTGAATCAATATGTTGCAGAAATTCGCGATAAACAGATTCAAAAAGACCCTCAAAGATTTCGCAAAAATATGGAGCGAATTGCGGAATTCATTGGTTTTGAAATATCAAAAAAATTAGCATACAAAGCGATAGAAGTCAAAACACCATTGGGAATTTCAATCGAAAATATACCGGAAGAAAAACCCATTTTATGTACTATTTTAAGAGCAGGCTTGGCCATGCACAACGGACTTTTAAATGTTTTTGACAGATCTGAAAGTGCTTACATTTCTGCTTACAGAAAACATTCAACACCTGAAGAATTTGAAATTTATGTAGAATACCTCGCCATTCCGAATATGAAAGGAAAAATTTGGATTATCAGTGATCCTATGTTGGCAACAGGAAATTCTATGGTTGCAGTTTACAAAGCTTTAACGAAAATTGCACAACCAAGTAAAGTATTTATAGCATCTGCAATAGGAACTCAAGAAGCAATTACTTTTATAAAGAAACATTTTCCAAAAAATACGGAAATCTTTGTTGGAGCAATTGATGCAGAACTAACCGCACAATCCTATATCGTTCCCGGACTTGGTGACGCTGGAGACTTAGCTTTTGGAGTGAAGATATGAATTTAGCGGGTTTATCAAGTGTGTTTTTTCTCGCTACCTTTAAATTTAGCGTCTCAACAATTCCCGGGCCAGGTTTAGGCTTGACATTTCTGGAAACTTTTATAGCAGCTTTTTTAGGAGGCTCCGTAAGTGCCGCATTTTTCTTCTATGCCAGTGAATTTGTAATGCAATGGGCGCAAAAAAGAAGATTAAAAAAAGAGGAGTTATTGCTTCAACAAGGAAAAAAAATACAGAAAAAGAAAATTTTCACGAAGTTAAATCGCTTTATTTTTGTTCTTAAAACAAAGTTAGGAATCTATGGCATTTGCTTTTGGGTACCTTTTTTCTTTTCTGTTCCTATTGGCTGTATCCTAGTTGCTAAATTTTATGGGAAAGAAACAAGAACTTATCCCTTAATTGTTTTAGGAATGGCGCTAAATGCTTTTATTACGACTTCATTGGTATATAGTATTGATGCATTTTTCTGACAAACATCTTTTTTTTGACCTCGACAGAACACTTTGGGATTTTGATAAAAATTCTGAATTTGCCATCCGTCAGATATTAAAAAATGAAAAGATAGAAGACCAAGTTAAGGGATTTGAAGTTTTTCATGCTCTTTACAGAAAAAAAAATGCGGCTTTATGGCGCATCTATGGGAAAGGGAAAATTACAAAAGAGAAATTGCGTTACGAACGGTTTAAAGTTTCCCTTGAACATTTTTTTTCACCTTCACCTGAATTGGTAAAACGAATTGGCGATGCTTATGTGGAACTATCTCCCCAACAAATTCAGCTGATGCCAAATACACTTGAGACCTTAACCCAACTAAAAGAACTTGGTTTTAAGATGCACATCATTACGAACGGATTTGCAGAAGTGCAGCATCTAAAACTTGCCAACTGTGGCTTGAAGGAGTATTTTCAAGAAATTATTTGCTCAGAGGCAATTGGAAAAAATAAACCAGAGCCGGAAATTTTTGAATATGCTTTGAAATCTGCTGGTGCAGCAGTTAAAAATTCAGTTATGATAGGCGACGACTACTATGCTGATATCACTGGTGCAACAAAAATAGGTATGAAAGCCATTTTATTTAAACCTGATAATGCTGCTAATTATCCCTACGAGAATACGATTGGAAATCTTAATGAACTTCCAGCTTTGCTACTAAAGTTATTTAGCCAATAATACTACCCATACAATTCTTGGCGGATTTTCTCGTAAAGTACCATGCCAGCCGCAACACCAACATTCAAAGAAGAAATTGTTCCTTTCATGGGAATTCTAGCTCGAATATCTGACATGTTTATTAAATCTTGGGTGATCCCATTTTCTTCAGAGCCAAGAATAATGGCAACGGCACCGCGTAAATTTACTTCGTATAGTGGAGCAGCGGTTTTTTCTGTGCATGCAACAATTCTCAAGCCACTTTGCTGCAAATAGAAAATAGAATCCTTTAAATTATCA
>SYKJ01000156.1 GCA_005798205.1 Bacteroidota bacterium
AAATACTGATCTAAGTTATTTTTCTAATATTATTCCCTGTGGAATTCAAGATAAAGCAGTTAGTTCCATGAGCAAAGAATTGGGCATAAAGCTAAATATGGACGAAGTTGCTCAAAAGTTATTAGTTCATTTATCTGTGTTATTTGATTTTCTTCCAAGTGATGAATTGGAGAAAAGTAGTAGCATCAACATAAAAGATGCAGGAATATGAAAAAAGAATTGTTAGTCCCTAAAGTTGAAAATGTTGCAATTGCTCTAACCCAAAACGATTTAGAAAACGGAGAAAAAGAATACAATGTTTACCTCATCAATCTGCGAGATGACATAATGGAAGGCATTATTGTTGCTTGCTCCGGATTTGGGGAAAATCCCAATACAGGAGAAAAAATAAAAACAAGCACTATCAGACACAAGATCGAGGTTTTATTGCCAAATGAAGCTGCCAAAATTGAGCCGATTTTACCTGAATTGTTTGAGATAGCAAATGAATATTGGGTTAGTTTTTGGGTTGATGAGGTGCTATATGATAAACGATTTGTATTTGCCGCGCAATCAATTATTGAAAAAAATATGAAAATGATTCAAATTATAGGACTTAAAGGAATTTTACTCCGATGAAAAAAGCGCTTGTATTTTTTATTTTCTTATTAATAAATTTCGGTGGTTTGTACTTAGGTGGGATTTTAATGGGTTGAAGTCCCGGAGGAAATACATGGTACATAAATCTTGAAAAAGCCCCTTGGACGCCGCCAGGATATGTCTTTGGCATTGCTTGGACCTGTATTATGATTTTATTTTCCATTTACTGTACACTTTCTATTTCAGCAATACTAAATTCTAGGAAAATACAAGGGCTTTTTTTACTTCAATGGGTTTTAAATATTGCGTGGAATCCTATTTTTTTTAATTTTCACTTTGTAATTATTGGGCTTATCTTACTGCTATTCCTATTTTCTACACTTTTAATAATTAATAAGCATTTAGTTCATGAAAAAAAATCAGTGCGTTTTTTGCTTATCGCGCCCTACCTTCTTTGGCTGTGCATAGCAATTTCTTTGAATGCGTATGTGGTTTTTGCAAATTAAGGCGCAGAGTTAATTCTTCTAAAATTTACATGCTTTTACAGTCTCGTTGATAGAATCTTGCATGTTAACGGGAGCATAGTTTAATTCTTTCATTGCTGTTTTTGTATCTAAAAACGTCTCAGCACATTGCGTTGTGACAAAGTAAAATGGATTTAACCCAGATTCTTTTTTTCGTAATGAAAAGTAAGCCCAAGCTAAAAGTGCAAAAAACCGCACAATAAAATTCGGAATACTGACAACACCTTTTTTTTTGCCAAGGGCATTTGCTATTAGGCTTATTAATTCTTTCCAAGTCACATTCTGACCACCAACTTGCCAATTTTCATCGTGCTCAGCATTTTTGATCGCTCCCAAAGTTGCCTTTGCAACTTGTTCTACAGAAATAATATTAGTGCCCCCTTTCGTATAAAAAATAATAGGAGATTTCCGAATGTATTGAATCAAGGGCTTCCAAAGTGGGATTTTATCCGGACAAGAACCAAAGATATAGGGCAAGTCGAGGGTGATGATTTTTGGTTTTCCACCCGAAGCAGTAACAGTTTCCTCTTGTTGCAATTTTCTACTTCTAACATATGGGTGTCTCTTCGCCATTTTCCATTCTGGCCTTATCCTGTTAAAATGTGAGAAATAAGACCCCAGGATAATCAATTTCTGAAGTTTTAAATCTTTACAAACTGTCGCCAAACGAACACAGGGAAGTACATTGCCGTTGTAGAAAAAAGTTTTTGCAACTTCCTCGGTTGGCATTGTACGATCGTCAACTCCCCCTGCAAAAACAATAAAATCGAAATCCTTTAAAATTGCTGCTAACTCACTATCAGACATATCTTTCAGGTGAATATATACCGTATTTTTATCTTGTATAAGACCAGGATTTCTTGTACTTGACCAGACTTCATAGCTGTTTTTACCGAGTTCCTGAACGATGTGATAGCCAATAAATCCAGCTCCTCCAATTACTAAAACCTTTTCTTTCATCAGATTTTATTATTGTCTTTAAGCCACGAAAGTCCGTCTCTAATACTTTCATTTATTGAGCGGGCCTGGAAGTTTAATTCTGTTTTTGCTTTTTCGCTTGATATTTCACAATTAGATTGCAAAACTTTTATTGCATAAACCGTAAACAATGGCTTTATTCTAAAAACTAAGCAAAAAGATTCTGCTATCCATGCAACTGGGATTGCAATACTAACTGGTATTTTATGTTTTGGCTTCTTCATTTTTGCTTCAAATCCTGAAAGAATAGAAAAAAATTGATCGAGAGACATGCGATGTCCAGCTAAAATATAACCTTGACCTTTCCGCCCTTTGTAAAGCGCACTTATTAAGCCATCAGCGACATCCCTTACATCAACAAAATTATATTCTCCATCGATGTAAAAAGGCAATTTATTTTTTGCATAATCTCTTATCAATCTTCCTGCTTCAGATCCTCTAAAATCAAAAGGGCCAATAACTCCAGAAGGAAAGCAGATGACAGCATCTAGTCCATTTGCAATTCCCTCGAGCACTTTTAATGTTGCCACAGCTTTAGTTCTAGCATAAGCTCCAAACAATTTATGCTTCTCAAAATCATTGTCTTCAGTAATGGGTTTTCCAAATTCTCCCTCGGGAAGTGCGTGAACAGAGCTGGTATAAACGAGTCTTTTTATGCCGTGCTGTATACAGGAAGTAACGATGTTTTGGGTGCCACCTACATTTACTGCAGTTAACTCTGAAGAGTTGTAAGTGGAAATTGAAATAATTCCTCCTAAGTGAAATACATATTCCATTCCTTTCACTGCATTATCAACAGCTTCCTTATCTTTTAAATCTCCTTTTATAACCTCAAGTGGTAAATCCGATAAGCAAGCTGGAATTTGACCGTCTTTGGTCATGATACGGATATTTTCTTTCCTCTCCACCAATTTCCTTACCAAAACATTTCCTATGTGGCCCGAACTTCCAGTAACAAGAATCATATTTTAGGCATTTTCTTTATTTGAATTCTTTTTGGAAAGTTACTTAATTTATAAGAAATAAAAGATCAGATTTTATAACTAAAAAGTAGGGGAAGAAAATTACAAATTATTTGATGATGAGATTTCCCCATTTGCTTGGTGAAAGGTTAAATCCCTCTGCGTGTATGCTATTCCATCTGTCTTGACGAATGCGCTTTCCGTCGGGACCACTTAAATCTATAGCTATCTCAAAACCATAAGAGGTCCCCGAAACTAAGTTAGATTTATACAATTCTGTTATTGGAATAGCAAGCTTAAGAAAATAACCATCTGTAGTTTTTGTGAGTTTAAACTTCACTTTCTCTGCCAGCTTATTTTCTTTCCAATCCCAAACATAAAAAGAAGAGTTTCATTTGCCTTTTTTTATATTATTAAATGTTGCCGTTGGAGGAAATTGGCCTGGACCACCAAATTTATCAACTGCTTTTCCAGCCGAATTACAAATTGATTACATTCGCGTTTACAAAGATGCCTCTGAGCTAAGTTTAAATGAAAATCAAGAAAATAAAATAAACATTTTTCCAAATCCTGCGACTAACAAATTGACCTTAAATGCACCAAATATAAACTTAGAAAGAGAAATTAAAATAACAGGATTAAATGGAATAGAAGTTGTATCAACTATAGATTTCAACAACGAAATTGGTGTTTCACAGCTTCAGCCGGGTTTATATTTTATTGAAATAAAAGACGAAAGTGGAAAAACCCATTCAAGTCGCTTTATTAAGCAATAAGTTTCTAGAAATTCATTCTCTGAATATAACTTGTATCTGTTAAAGATTTCAGAAAATAAATTAGTTGCTCCTTTTCTTTTGCACTAATTTTAAATCCAACAATACTCGGATTTTGAAGTCTATGTTTACTTCCGCCCTTAGCATAATGTTCAATAACTTCATCCAATGATTTAATACTCCCATCATGCATGTAGGGAAAACTCAAGGCGCTATTTCTCAATGACGGAACTTTAAATTTTCCTATATCAGATGAATCGTTGTGAATACGGAATCTTCCTTGGTCTTCTTTACCTTCATAGCTAGTGTACAGACCGTTATTTTCAGCGACAAATGTCGTAAAATAAGGTTTTGGGTGACATTGAGTACAATATAATTTTTCAGAAAACAATTTCCATCCTGCAAGTTCATCTTTTGACAAACTATTTTTATTCCCATTTTGATATTGGTCAAAGCGACTGTTCATAGAAACAAGAGAACGCTCAAATGCAGAAATACTCCGAGTTAATACGTAAGCATCGAAATCGCGGTTAAAAATTTTCTTTGCAGCATCTTGGTATTCCTTTATTTTTCTAAGTTGAGGAATAAGCTCTTTCATATTGTGTCCCATTTCTGTTTTTTCTTGAATGGGAACAATTACTTGCATTTCCAATGTTGCTAAATGTGCGTCGAACATAGCAGTTTTTAAAAATCCAGAATTTAAAATACTTGGGGAATTGCGTTCTGTTTCTTGCCCATTAATGCCAATACTTTTCGGTAATTGATCGCTAAAAACTTTTGCTGGGTTATGACATGTAGCACAAGAAATTGTCCCATCTCGCGATAAGCGCTTGTCAAAAAATAAACTTCTACCTAAAGCAATTTTTGCTTCTGTTTGCAAATTATCTACTGGAGTAGGAACTACTACAATTAAATTAGGATCAATTATTTTAATTGTATTGCATTGAATGAGAAAAAAACCGCTTACTAAGAATAAAAACACAAAGAAAGCGGACGATTTCATAGCTTTAATTCAAACTATATTAGTTTACAATTACTTTTTTGGATGTAATAATTTGGTTATTACTATTTCTGAGTTCCACAAAATAAAACCCAGCACTTAAATTATTCCATGTAATTGAACCGTCATTTTCTTCAAAAGAAGTAGTTCTTTGTATTTTTCCTGTTTGATCAATTAATCTAATTATGCTAGGGCTTGCACTGTTAGTCCAATTAATAGAAAGGGCATTTTGTTTGCTGGAGCAATTGAATACAAGTGGATTTATATCTTGAATAGATGCATCTGGATTCTGAGTAAATACTGTTTTAGAGATAACATTTTGTAAAATTGCAGCATTTTGACCGTTTTCTCCATGTTGAACGCTAATGCTACTGAGTGGAATATTTTCTACCCATCGGTTTACATTACAAATGATATTAAGATCTATTTGTTCTGAGGAAGTATTAGTTTCTGTAATGATCATTTCAACTTCTTGTTGATTTTCATTTCCTAAATTATGGAGTTCAAAATACGATTCTGGGTTTCCATCTTGATTTCCATCGGAATAACCTCCAATAATCATATGCATATATCCTGCCAGCCAGCCCCAATACATAGATGGAGATTGGTAACTTAAGGGGTCTGTTTCGGAATAAGTTGAAATATCTGCAGCTTCAGAACCGTTTTGCGTATTCATTGGTTTTGGAACACCTACTAAAAATTTTATTTTTTCAATATCTAACCAATTTCTATATCCTAAATACAACACATGATTTTGCGGTTCAACTAAAAAGACTGGTGTTTCAATAGTTGTAGTTTGCCCGCCGTCGTGAGTTATGATAATATTAGAAACATAATAGTCAAAATGATCTAATTTCAGTACTTTACCGTCAGCGGCAGTGTAAAGTGTATTCATTTGTAAGTCGGCGCCATTAAATTGAGGATTGAAATTTACAAATAGATTTTTTTGTTCAAAGCTGTAAAAAGCAATTAATAGAAAAAATAAGTTGAGGGCAGTTTTCATAATTTTTATTTTTTTGCAATGTATAAAATTTCTCCTTGCATTAGGCGAAATCGATTTATTTCATTAATGTCAAAGTGTTTCGTTAAATCAAATTCATCAACTATAAACCCTGCTTTTTCAAGCCATTGAGGATAATCTTTGCCGAATAACCGCAGATGATCTTTTTGCCAAAAATGTTGTTCGCGTTCTTTCGGATCAATAATGTTAGCATCTTCATAGGTTTTATCTCTCGTAAAATCTTGGGGAACTTGCATAATAGCCCAAGCTCCTTTTTTCATTACGCGGTAAAGTTCTTTCATGCATTGAATAGGATCTTCAACGTGTTCCATAACATGATTACAGAATACAACATCAAAACGGTTTTCTTCCAAAGGAATATTATGTAAATCAAAATGAAGCTCCGCAATGGGAGATTCAATATCAGCGGTTACATATTCTAGATTGCTTTGTTTTTTAAAAATACCAATGAAACATTGTTCTGGAGCCATATGTAAAACAGCAAGATTTTCAGCGGTAAAAAAATTGCTTTCTTGCTTCAAATATAAGTACATTAACCGATGTCGTTCTAGTGTTAAATCATAAGGACAAAGAACATTTTCGCGGTGTGCAACATTCGAACCGTAAGACAAAAACTTAGAAAATTTTCTTTCGCAAACAGGGCACTCTACATTCGTTCCGCGATAAAGAATAGGAGCAAAAAATTTAAAAACATAACTCAAGCGAATGAGCAATGGGCGTGGCAAAGAGTTCAGTAAATATTTGTAAATTTTCTTCACGCCATAAAGTTAAGACATTCGTTCAAGATATTTTTTACTTTTGTAACTAAACTCTAGTTATGTTCAAGTTACTTATTTTAAATCTAACATTCATTCCTCTCTTTATGTTTGCTCAAACTCCAAATTTTACTGCCACCAAAAAATCAAAAATACTATCCATACATGGGCATAATCGTTCGGATGATTATTATTGGATGAATGAACGCGATAGCAAAGAAGTTTTGGAAAATCTACAGCAAGAAAACGAATACGCTAGCGATTATTTTAAACCATTACAACCTTTAATAAATTCTTTGCTCACTGAATTTGACAAGCGCATTAATCCAAATGAAGTTTCTGCTCCCTTTATTTTAAATGGTAAAAAATACCAAATGAAAAATACGGATGGCAAAGATTACCAACAAATTATCCTCATAGAGAAAAACAAAGAGGTTGTTTTCTTTGATGAAAATGAAAGAGCAAAGGATAAAGATTATTATGACCTAGCAGATTGGTCTCCTTCACCAAATAATCAAATTCTAGCAGTGAGCGAGGATTTTATTGGTCGACGAAAGTACGCAATTACATTTCGAGATAATAAAACAGGAAAATACTTAGCGGATAAAATTGAGGAAACAAGCGGAGGTGTAGTTTGGGCAAATGACAATAAAACAGTTTATTACATTAAAAAAGATCCTCAAACTTTGCGTGAATTCCAAGTTTACAGACATACATTAGGTGCTGAAAGCAAGTCAGATGTTTTAATGTATCAGGAAGATGATGAAAAATTTTCTGTAGGTTTAGAGAAGACAATAACAGACAGCTATATTTTTATTACATCTTATAGCTCTACAAGTTCTGAAACACGATTTATTGATGCAAATAATTCTAAGGAAGTAGCAAATGTTTTTCTTCCAAGACAAAAAGACCATTTGTATCAAGTTTCGCACCATCAAAATGGATTTTATATCCTCTCAAATCAAGGTGCACCAAATCGAAAGGTCTTATTTTCAAAGTCCTTTCCTAGAAATTTAGAGCAATGCACAGAATTTATTCCTGTAGATTCTAAAACTTTGATTGAAGGGATTTCAACTTTCAAAAATTTCCTTGTCATTGAAGAACGCAATAATGGATTAAGGAAAATTAAATTGCATAATTTATCAAGCGGTTTAGATTCATATATTTCTGTTGACGAAGAAACATACTCTTTAAATTTAGGATTAAATGATGATTACGAAAGCGAAGAGCTTTTTTATTCCTATAATTCAATGACCACGCCTGCTACCATTTTTCAATACAATATGGCTTCTTCCACTAAAACAGTTTGGTTCCAAAAAGCACTTTTAGATCCGAATTTTAAGTCTTCAGACTACGAGTCTCAAAGGATTTGGGCAACTGCCAATGATGGAACAAAAATCCCAGTTTCTATTGTTTATAAAAAAGGAATTGACTTAAAAACTGCACCTTGTCTTCTTTTTGGTTATGGTTCCTATGGCTTTACGATTCCAGATGGTTTTAGTGCTTTGAGGATTAGTTTATTGAATAGAGGTTTCGTTTTCGCATCTGCACACATCAGGGGAGGCAAATACATGGGCGAAACTTGGTATCAAGATGGAAAATTGCAGAAGAAGATGAACACTTTTACAGATTTCATTAATGCTGCAGAATATATTGGCCATATGGGATATTGTGATAAAGCCCGGATTTACGCTCAGGGTGGAAGTGCTGGAGGTTTATTGATGGGTGCAGTTGCCAATTTAGCTCCGTATTTATGGAAAGGTATTGTTTCTCAAGTCCCTTTTGTTGATGTTGTTACAACGATGTTGGATGAATCAATTCCATTGACAACTGGAGAATTTGAAGAATGGGGAAATCCAAATGAACTAGATGCATATTACTATATGTTGAAATATTCACCTTATGACAATATTCAAAAAATGGACTATCCCGCTATGTTTGTTACAACTGGCTACCATGATTCGCAAGTACAATATTGGGAACCGATGAAGTACATCGCAAAATTAAGAGAATACAAAACTTCTACAAATCCACTTATTTTTGACTGTAATATGGACGCTGGGCATGGTGGTGGATCAGGAAGATCAAATGAGAGATTGGAAGTTGCTAAGGTCTACTCTTTTATTTTAGGATTAGAAGGAATTACGAAATAAATTAGATCGTTAATATTTGATAAAAATATTTTTTGCTTCGGTAAAAAATCGCAATGCTTCCCATCCTCCTTCGCGACCAACTCCTGAAGATTTAACTCCACCAAATGGTGTTCTCAAATCACGAACCATCCAGTCGTTAACCCAAACAATTCCTACTTGAAGTAAATCTGCTACCCGATGTGCTCTTTTTAAATCGTTCGTCCAAATAGTTGCAGCTAATCCGTATTGTGTAGAATTTGCCATCATAAGTACCTCTTCTTCCGAATCAAAGGGAGTTAAAGTTACCACCGGACCGAATATTTCTTCTTGGTTTGTTCGGCAGGAATAATCTAAACCTTCAATAATTGTTGGTTCTAAATAAAAGCCTTTATCATAAGGAGAGGGTAAGTTTACACGATTTCCACCTGTTAGAATTATTCCCCCTTCTTCTTTTGCTAGCTCTATGTAGGCTAGAATTTTTTGTAAGTGTCCCTCCGAAACAATTGCTCCCAATTTTGCTTGCGGATCAGTCGGAAATGAAACTACTGTTTTTGCAACTTTAGCAACAAATGCATCTTTAAATTTCGTATAAATGGATCTTTCAATAAAAATTCGCGAGCCACACAAACAAATTTGACCTTGATTTGAAAAAGAGGAGCGAACGGTTGTACTCAACATATTTTCAAAATCGCAATCTGCGAAAATTACATTTGGATTTTTTCCTCCCAATTCAAGCGAAAGTTTTTTAAACAGCGGCGCTGCAGTTTGTGAGATAAATGACCCCGTTTGGGTTCCACCAGTGAAAGAAATAGCTTTAATTTTCGGATGCTTTACAATTGCATCGCCAGCTTTTGTTCCAGTTCCGTGTATAATATTTAAAACTCCGGCGGGAAGTCCAGCCTCTTGGGCAACTTTTCCCAGAAGAAATGCAGTATATGGCGTGATTTCAGAGGGTTTTGCAATGACGCAATTTCCAGCTGCTAATGCAGGAGCTATTTTCCAGGAAAATAGATACAGTGGTAAATTCCATGGTGAAATACAAGCTACAATTCCAATAGGTTTTCTAGTTGTATAGTTAATTCCTGTGCCTTCCATGTAATGTGATTCTGATGCGAAATGCAGAATTGCTGTTGCAAAAAAATGAAAATTAGATGCCGATCGCGGAATATCAACTTGTGTTGCTAAATTTAATGGTTTACCATTATCTCTACTTTCTGCTGCAGCAAATTCATCCAGTCGCTTTTCAATGCCCTCAGCAATGCGGATAAGAATTTTACTTCTTTCCTCTATTTTCAACGATGACCATATAGGAAACGCTTTTTCAGAAGCTTTAACTGCTAGTTCGATATCTTCGATGTCTGAATCTGGGATTAAGGAATAAACTTCTCCTGTTCCAGGTTCATAGTTATCTAAATAAAGCTCGTTGGTGGGAGACACATATTTCCCATTAATAAAATTTTGAAGTTTTTCCATCGCTTGTATTGGAAACAAATTTCGATAAAAGAAATGGATAATGGAAGAACTTTGATTTTTATCTTCGCCCTTGTTAAAGAGTACTCATTTTAAAATTATCAGACTTATTTCCTTAACTTTAAATTCGAAAAAAATTAAATTGTATGTCAGAACTTACAATAAAGCAGGCTCAAAAAGTTGTTGATGATTGGATTCAAAAAGTCGGAGTTCGTTATTTTAATGAGCTTACAAATACTGCTCTATTAATGGAGGAAGTTGGCGAACTTGCAAGAATTATTGCCCGCCGCTATGGCGAACAAAGTGAGAAGCCCAATGATGGAAACCAAGATTTAGGAGATGAGATGGCAGATGTTTTATTTGTACTTATTTGTTTAGCAAATCAAACGGGAATTGATCTAAGTTCGGCTTTTGAAAAAAATATTCAGAAGAAAACAAATCGAGATTCAAAGAGACACAAGGAGAATCCAAAATTAAATTTTTAAGGCCAGCGAAATGGAATCTATTGCAGAAGAGCTGATCAAGAAATTAAAATCTGGGGTTTCAGTTATTGGAATTGGAAAACAAGAATCTTATTTGGGCTTTCTTCCTAGTTTAGTTAAAGCATTTGTTCCAATGGCAGAAGAAGGTTCGCCAAGAGCTTTGATATTATGTTTAAGCGACGATGAGGCAAAAGCAATTCATGAAGCTATGGCAAAAGCAACAAAAGAAATCGACTTAACAATTGACTTGGTCTTTGACAAAGGAAGTAAGTTGAAACAACGAAATGACCTTTTTGACGGTACAGAGGTAATTGTTGGAACTACTAAACGTATCTGCGAACTTTATTTTCAAAATGGATTTAATGTTGGAAAGTTAAAACTATTTATTGTTCTTCAAATGGATGAACAAATTAGCAAGGGAATGAAAGGTGCAATTTCCCGTTTAGCAGAGAGTCTACCAAAATGTAGACAAGTTCTTTTCACGATGAAGCCAGAGGAAGAAAGATTCTTGGATTACAAGGAACAATTTGTTAATCAGTCAGTAGAATTAAAAATACCATAA
>SYKJ01000157.1 GCA_005798205.1 Bacteroidota bacterium
AGCTATAATTGAATCGTTAGTTAAAGCTAGAATACTGTCCGTATTTAGCTGGAGCAGGTATATATTATTTTTTTTCTTGGTGGTATTAAGTTGAACAAGTTGTTGGGCTTGAATTTTATCATCCAAATAATGCCAAATATCGACTTTGACTTTTTCAGATTCTAACAGTGTATCTTTTTCTTTAGGGAAAATACGATCACTAACTCCAAAAAATAAATACTTGCCATTTTCAGTAAATATTGGTGTTTGGTGCTCCGAAATACCAAGTTTAATATCAATGTGCCGATCTGAAGTGTCACCGAGAATCAAACTTTTTTTTGTTTTAAAATCAAAAAGTGTAAGATTGTATTGTTTCGTTTTATTTGTATCCAGTGACCACAGAAATGCAATTTTATCCATAGACTTATTCCATTCTGGTAAAATTTGAGAAACAACTTTATTTGCGGTAAATAGTGGAATATCAGTCAAGCTTGTTGTAGGATAAATACTCAATTTAAAGGAATCAACTTCAATTTTTTCATGTTGAATTACCGCAATTTGAGAACCGTCCTCTGATAATTTAAAATCTGTTACATTTTTAAGTTGGCTTTGGCCACTCAAAGAAAATAAAGTGAGGATGTTTCCATCACTTTTTACTTCATCTGGTTTTTTCTTTTTTATAAAACACTTTCGCGCTTTCTTCTTTTCAGACAATTTATTTCCTTCAGTCGTGTAAGCCAAAACAGAACCTTCAGCGGCAACTTGAAAGTTTTTCAATTTAGGTATTTTGATCAGTGAATCAGATGAGAATTGATAGATAAAAAGAGAATCTTTGGGCCACTTTTTCTTATCTATTTTACTGAGCTCGCAGTTTCTTAGTGTGTCAAAGCCAGGTAAGGTTTTAAAAACAATAAAAGATTCATCTTTTGCGATTTTAGCATTTGTTGCTCTATGAAAAGAATCTAATTTTTGTGTGTCATTCCTATAAAAATATAGAAATCCATCACCTACAAGAGGGTTTGTCTCGTAAGTAAGAATTTTTCCACTCGAAGAAAGTTGTTGTTTTTCTGTTCTTTTCCAATCCTTATAGGCCATGTGATCTATTACTTTCTTTTGTGAAAAAGAAAAAAAGGGGGAAAAGAAAAGTAGGATAAAAATAAATTTCATTTCAAATAGCTATTTTAGATTTTAGAGTTGCCAAATATACGCCAACAAAAATAACAAGCATATAAATAAACTTCTCAAATGTAATAGTTGCAGTATAATCGTCTGCCCAATTCAATGCAACAAAAATATAAGTAAAAAGCAGAACCATAATTGGTTGGGTATAAATATAAGAACTAGAAACTGTGGGACTTAAATATTTAAGACCGAACATCGTAAGCAAATAAGTTAGAAAAGTAACCCCAACGATTACATACACAATTTTAATAATTACACTTTGAGAAAAAGCGGAGAAATCTGTTGTCAATAATTCTGGAATTGTTGGCGGAAAGAGCAGAACAAAGGCTAAACCAAAGGTAAAAACCCAAGTGATAACTGTTAGAGGTTTGTATTTTGACATCAAGGGTTTAGCAAGGACCAAGTAAATAGCATAACTGAGGCAATTAATAATCAAAAACAAATCTCCCAAAGTCGAATCTCCTTTGAAAGAAGCCGAATTAAAAGTCAATAATATTGCCCCCAATGCTCCAATGAGAATTCCAAAAATTCGAGAAAATGTTATACCTTCTTTCAAGAAAAAAAAAGATAAAATCACAACCATCATTGGATTCAAAGCCATAATAATTCCGGAGTTAATGGAGGAAGACAAGTTTAAACCATGAAAGAAAAACAATTGATTTACCGCAACACCAAACAATCCGCATGTGATAAAAAGAGGAAAATCTTTTGGATTTATTTTTTCCATTTTTCGCAATAAAAGAAGGATCCAAAATAAAAGAGCGGCTCCTAAAACTCGAAAAAGGATGAAGACATTGGGAGTTACAAATTCTGGCATGACACCTTTAGCTAAAACATGACTTGCACCATAAAGTACATTTACAAAAAGTAAGGCCAAATGTGCTTTAATATCTTTCACCGTCCCATTAAATTCCAACGTGTTTTCAAAATTGTTTTTCTGTAATCATCCAATTTTTCTGTGATTGAATACTGCTTGAATTTTTCCATTAATTTAAACGTTCCTTTTCCTTGTTTGTAGTCCATTTCATCGGCAAAAATTGGGATAATCGCTAAAAAATGAATGCTTTTTTCTCCTTCACTAATTGGAGCTAACTCAGATGATAAATCAATCGGTTCCGAGAGAATAAAATGATTTTGCAGCATACTTTCGGACAGTGGGTTCATCTCTTTTCCACAAGGCATTGTATGTCCGTGGCCAAACCAAGTATTATTTTTTATTACATAATTCTTTAGTCTTTCAATCCAATAAAAAACCCATGAAAATTTTGGATTTTCAAGGTCATCAATAGACCAATAACTTGGCAGGTAAAAATAGAGTTCCGCATATTCCTTTCCAATGTGTTTTTCATGGACAGGCATTTTAAACTCTGAAAGTCCTACTGAAATCAATATGCTAGAGCCATTTTTTAATTTAACGAGAAGAAATTCTCCAAAAGGATTTTTTAGTTGCTCAATTGATGCTCCAATACGCTTGGATAAAATGCTTTTTAATACTTGCATTAAGGCGATAATTTTTACTAGTAGGTATGAATACTATCTCTTAGAGTACATTTTATGATAATAATTTTGGTACTCGCCACTCGTCACTTTTTCTAACCAATCTTGATTTTCTAGGTACCAATCGACTGTTCTCTCTAAACCTTCTTCAAAAGTGATGGTTGGTTTCCACGACAATTCTTTTTCTAATTTGGATGCATCAATTGCATAGCGTTTATCGTGTCCAGCACGATCCTCCACAAACGAAATTAATTTTTCTGAAGTTCCACTCACTCGATTTAATTTTTTATCCATCAATTGGCATAAAAACTTGACCAATTTAATATTTGTCCATTCGTTAAGTCCGCCAACATTATACGATTCTCCAATTTTTCCTTTGTGAAAAATTGTATCTATCGCATTTGCATGATCTTCCACCCAAAGCCAATCGCGAATATTATCTCCTTTACCATAAACTGGTAATGCCTTGTTATTTTGAATATTATGGATCATTAGGGGAATTAATTTTTCAGGAAAATGGTGACTGCCGTAGTTATTTGAGCAATTTGACATCTTAACTGGTAAATTGTAGGTATGAAAAAATGCCCTAACGAAATGGTCAGAAGACGCTTTAGAGGCAGAATAAGGACTCTTTGGATCGTAAGGAGTTGC
>SYKJ01000158.1 GCA_005798205.1 Bacteroidota bacterium
GGAACTAGTTTTTTCAAAAGTGGTTTCATGCGTTTTTTTTTTGTGAAAATAGTAACAATCTGCAAATTAATAAGGTCAAGAATTTATTTTACTGTTCTTTCGAGCATGGGAACAAATTTAAAAGTGCCAAACTCTTGAATAGTATATTCCTCCTCTTTATTTTTAATAATCTTTAACATTTTTTGTTCTTTTCCCTCACCAACAGGAATAATCATAATACCACCAATTTTCAATTGCAGAATTAATTCAGCAGGAATTTCTGGTGCGCCACACGTTACTAAAATTTTATCGTAGGGAGCATGAGATTGATTGCCTTTATATCCATCTCCGAAATACATTTTTGCTGAAAAATTAAAAAATTCTACCATTTGTTTTGCTTTCATAAAAAGTTCACGATGGCGCTCAATAGAAAACACTTTTGCGCCTAATTGACATAAAATACAGGTTTGAAAACCAGATCCAGATCCAATTTCAAGGACTTTTTCTCCTTTTTTCAGCTCTAATAAATCAGTTTGGAATGCAACGGTATAGGGATGAGAAATTGTTTGGCCAGAACCAATTTGAAATGCCATATTTGTGTAAGCTTGCTCATCAAATACTAAATCCAAGAAAAAATGTCGGGGAATGGCATTAAAAGCTTCTAAAATGGCATTACTTTTAATACCTAATTCAGCTAGTTCTTCAATAAGAATTTTTCTTTTGCCCTTGTGTTTGTATGTGTCTTTTAAATGTTGCATTAAACGAGTGTTGCTATTTTATTTCAATCCCAACTGGGCAATGATCTGAGCCGAAAATGTCATTGTAAATACTTGCCTCTACAATTTTTTCTTTCACTGAGTCTGAACAAAGAAAATAATCAATTCTCCATCCAATATTTTTTGGTCGAGCACCGGCACGATAGCTCCACCAAGAATATTTAATCTCTTCGGGATTTTTCCATCTAAAAGTATCAACAAAACCTTTCGCTAGAAAATTTGACATACCATCAATTTCGGCTTGCATATAACCAGCTGCTTTGTTGTAATTTTCTTTTGGGCGAGCTAAATCAATTGCTTGATGTGCAACGTTAAAATCACCACAAACAAAAACAGGTTTGCTTTTCTCCAATTTTTTAAGATACAATAGAAAATCGGCATCCCATTTTTGACGATAAGTTAGGCGTGCAAGTTCGCTGCCAGAATTTGGTACATAAACACAAACGAGATAAAAATCGTCAAATTCTGCTTGTGTTATTCTTCCTTCTTGATCGTGTTCAGCAATTCCCATGCCGTAAACTACAGAAATTGGTTTCTTTTTGGAAAGTATCGCTGTACCTGAATATCCTTTTCGTTCGGCACTATTTGCAAAAACATGGTAATTTGTTAGTGATGAAACTGCCTCAGTTACTTGCTCAGGACTTGCTTTTGTTTCTTGCAAGCAAATTACATCAGCACTTTCCTTTTCCATATCTTGAATAAATGTTTTTGCGGCAATTGCGCGAATACCATTTACGTTAAAAGAGATAATTTTCATGTGAAGAATAAAGATAAAAACTTATAAATAGCTGACAAAAATCATAGAAATTAAGCTTGGCACTTTTCTTCAGGTTTGGCACCGCAGAGGCCACAAGCTTCTCCATCCTTATTAAGAATCGGATTATTTGAAGCACATGTTCCGGCAAATTTTCCGTCTTTTTTTACTATCAGTTTTATTGCAATGCCTGCAACTCCAATTCCAAGCAGACCAATAGTTAATAATACAAGTTCGAGCATCTAAAATAAATTTCAACAAAAATAGGAAACAAAATCAGTTTTTATCAATAAGGCGACCTGAATTATAATAATTCGTTAGAATAAGTGATGGTATTCCATAATATCCAACATCTCCAACTCCCGACAATTCTGCTTTGAGTTTGCAGTTATCTCCTCTTAATTCTGAATATACAAAAGAATGGTAAATTAAATGAATTGAATCTTTGACATCTAAGTTTTTTGTAAAAAAAGAGCCATCTCCTTTTATATCAACTCTAAAAAAATCACAAGAACCTGCTAGATTAATATCAGAAAAACCACCGGGACTAGACAATGAAATATTTTTTGCTTTCAGCTTTAAATCAACAGAACCTGAGCAATCGTCTAGCACAATTGATAGATTTTTGTGAGAAAAATCCAAAGTATCTAATGAAATTAGAGGTTCCGATCCTTGATAATAAATCGAGTTCAAATCTGAAAAATGAATTTTCACAAGAACCTTTTCATTTTTGTAACGAAAAAAACGACACTTATTTTTATCTTGAATAACAAGCTGATTATCAATTATTTCGCTCGTAATAAAATTAATTAGATTTTCTCCTGCAGTTATTTCTATAAAATTTAATGAATCTTTAATAAACTCATAGTGAATGTAAGGCCCCAAGTTAAGTTGAGAAAAATCGCCAAGAAGTACTGTTTTAATTTTTGTGTCTCCTGAGGTTTTAAAACAAGATCGTTCACTTTGTTTTTTACATGAAAATAAAAAAATGATGCCTAATAACACCAAAAGCAATCGGGTAAACATACTTATTTGTAGTTAAATGTATATCCTAAACCAAATTCTAAATAATCTGCTCGACCTGCATGTGTTTTTAGGGCATAAGAAGCAGTAAGGCCGTTCAAAAATTGATACCTTCCTCCAATGCGAAAATAGATGGGAGTATCAAAAATATAGGGATTTTTAACATATAAACCCATACCTAAAACAAAATTAAAATTATTCAAGGGAACCAAATATGCAGAATAAAGACCGAGTTGTAAAATGCTCCATTGCGTTTTTGGAATAGATGGCTCGTATGAAAAAATTAGCTGCTTAGAAATAACATCTAAATCAAACTCAATGCCAGCTCTCTGGCTAAAATACCTACGAGCAGAAAACCCAGTACCAAAAACAGAATAACTACCATCGCCAATTGATCTCGTTGTATTATGTGTATACATTCCAAAAACGTTGTATAGCCATTTATTCATAGGAATATCTGAACTTCCCTTTTCAATGTAGTCTTGTTTTCTTCCAATTCTCCTTCCATAACCAATTGAAACATAGGGAATATTAATTCCAAAATTTGGCATTTTATATCCTCCATTGCTAAAATGTGTTATATCTGCTCCAAGACTAATTGAGCTATTTTTAAATCTATAGATACTCTTTAAACCAAAACACATCATTGTATTCCAGTTTGTCGCTATAGCAACATTTTTAGGATTTTGAAAGTAA
>SYKJ01000159.1 GCA_005798205.1 Bacteroidota bacterium
CATAAATACACCACACTATCACAAGCAAAAGAATAATCAATGGTAGATACAATCTATACATAGTTATAAATTTAAACAAAGTTATGTTAATTTTTTGCTATATTTTACTATAAAAATACAAATAAAGGGATTGTTTGCTCTGTTCATTGTTGTAATACCTAGATTCGATTAAATCCTTTAATTTTGAAAAATATAACATTATGCAATTTAAATTTCTCTTTTTAATAGTTTTAGTTTCAAATTCTCTGTTTGCACAAAAACTCAAAAACATTGAAGCTGGAATATGGAAAGCTGAATTGGCATTAAACGATCGATTAATATTGCCATTTAATCTTAAATTTTCTTTAAATAAAAAATTGGAAATAGCCGTTTTAAATGCTGAGGAAGAAATAGTGCTAACAAAAATTCGCTTTAAATCAGATTCGGTATATGCCAATTTTCCTGAATTAGACGGAAAATTAGTCTTTAAAGTTGATGAATTAGGTAAAGATTTAAGTGGATATTGGTTAGACAACAGAAAGTATAAAAATATAAAAATCCCCTTTTCTGCAAGTTTCACAAAAGAAGCTCGGTTTTTATTCCCCTCTTCAAATTCAAATGAAAAGCAATTTGATTTGAGTGGAAAATGGGAGGTTAAATTTAGTCCAAAGCAAGAATCTGAGAGTAGGGCAATTGGCCTTTTTAAAACAAATGGAAATAGCATGAGCGGTACTTTTCAAACAGAGACTGGAGATTATCGTTTTTTAGAAGGTAATTTTAATAACAATAAGTTTGCACTTTCATCTTTTGATGGAGCCCATGCTTTTGTTTTTACTGGCGAAATTTTCGGAGATAGCATCAAAGGTATTTATTACAGTGGTTCCAAATTCAGAACAACCTGGACCGCTTTTCGCAATGAAAATGCAAATTTGGGCAATCCAGATTCATTGACTTATCTAATTTCAGATAAACTTCCATTTTCGTTTAACAGCAAAATTCAATTAAACGGCAAACCTTTTACATTTATAGGAGAAAATTACCAGGATAAAGTAGTGCTTATTCAAATAATGGGGACTTGGTGTCCAAATTGCATAGATGAAACTAAATTTTTAAAGAAATTATATGAAGATTTACACCCTTCTGGATTGGAAATTATTGCAGTTTGCTATGAAGCTGAGGCAGAACAAAAAAAGCAACTTCAAAAACTAAAGGAGTTCAAAGTACGCATGAAAATCCCATATACAATTCTTTTAGGCGGGAATGCAAATAAGGATCTTGCGTCCTCTGATTTTGGAATGCTAAATCGTGTTATGAGTTTTCCAACAACTATTTTTATTGGTAAAGATGGAAATCCATGGAGAATACACACAGGATTCAATGGTCCAGCGACAGGGCAAACCTACATCGATTTTCAAAATCAAATTCGCTTTGAAATTGAAGAAAGATTGGATTTATTACGATAATTTATTTTAGTCGATAAAACGCTTATTTTTTAATAATAATAAATGGGACCGGAATCCTTTCTATTTTTAAGAAAAAAGGTCCTGGGTTCAATGCTTCAAGGTTCAAAATAGATTTTACATCACCAAAAATACCCTGCAATACAATACGTCCTTGCGCATCTAGGAGTTCATAGTTTGTTGCCTCATTAAAATTAGCGCTAATAGTAATAAAATTACTGCTCGGATTAGGAAAAACTGTCACTTTTTTTATGTATTCTTCAAGTAGTGAAAGATTTGATATTACTGTACATTCACTTATTCCTATGCACGACCCTTGGGTTATTTGAACTGCATAATTACCATTAGTTATTGCAGTGAATGATTGATTAGTAGCGCCAACGATTGGCGAAAAATTAGTAGCACAATTCAACCATTGGTAGCTTGTTGGGATTCCAAGTATCGATGTATTAGCGGTAATTACGGAACCTGAAGTTGATGTAGATAAATCAAGTGTGTTGATTGTTAAATTTAAAGTAACCAATGAGTCTCCGCCATTTGAATTACTTAATAAATAGGTTGCAGTAGTATTATTAGAAGTATAGGTTATTCCATCTATCCAAGTATATGAGTTGCAAGCGCTAATTACATCCGTCCCGGTGCTATCATTTATTGCAATATCGGCATCTGTACTTTGGGCATAAATTCTTGAACTTCCTGGTGTTTTTTGTTCGGTAAAGACAGCTACTACTTTTCCGTTTATAGACTTTGTAAAGTGAATTCTTCCTTTACTTGCGGCATAAGTTGCCATAGGTTTCGTTTCTGTATCCCACTCAAATTCGCCATTTGCTGTTAAAAGACAAGCATGTAAAGTTGTAGGCGAAAAGCCATTATCCATGCCACTCTTCATTAAAAAAATTGCTTGGTCGTTGATTAATTGTAAATCACCCGCAAAAACTTTAGAACTTCCAATTGGATATATTACGCGAGCATTGTCGGTAAATTGTCGGTCTCCAGAAGATTTGTCAAATTTTTGAATGGAAACACCAAAAGAACTTTGTCCGGTATTTGTGTAATTACAAATAGACCAAACAAATTGCGACCCTGGAGCAAACGCAATTTTTGTGTCCATCTCATAATCTGTTTGATTAACATCAAAATCCTTCCCATTTATTCCCCAAGGAAGTGTCCCGTCAGAATTAATCCTCTGTAAATAAGAATCGAAATGATTAGATCCATTTGCTTTATAACCATAATAAATTACATCATTGTCTTTCGCGCTACTGTAAGATGTATTGTAAGTTGTTGCCTTATTAGACAATTGTATTGGTGCAGTCCATTGTGGAGACCCACTGGCATCGTATTTTTGAGCATATAAATTAGAATATATTTGAAAAGTAATGACATGAAAAATCAAAACAAATTCATTATTTGACAATTCAAATAAATCTGCAGGCGCTTTATTTCCGGAAAGGCCATTCGACACTTGTTGGTTTGCAGACCAAATAGGTGAACCACTAGCTGTAAACTTCTGCATTAATGTTTGTCCATTCGCATACCAAGCGATTAAAGCTTCTCCATTAGATAATGCCTGAATTGTGACTACATAACCACTTCCTAGATTTATTCCATTGGGATTCCACAAATGATTTCCATTGATATCCATTTTAAAAGCGAACCCTTCACCTGTATTTGTTCCTGTAACGCCAATGTAAATATTGTCATTTTGGTCTATTGAAATTTTGGAAATTGCGGTTGAGGTACTCATCGGCAAGGTACTACTTACAAGAATACCGTCTTCGCCTAATTCTTTAATTCCCATAGTATTTAAAACTTGAAGTCGCAACTCATAATTTACTGGAGCACCAACAACTTTCCAAAAAACAATGTAAGTTTTACCGCTTGCTGTTCCAATAGCTTTTATATCATCAGAGTTAGATGTAACAACTTCAGTATTTACATCTGTAAGCGAAGTCCATTGTGCACTTAAGTTAAAGGTCAAGATTAAAGAAAGAAAAAAAAAGATGTTTTTCATGATGTGGGATTTAATAAACTTAAAATTTTGATTATAAACTTACAAATTAATTGTGCTTAATTCATTTTTTAGAAATTCTTAGGGAAAATAAGATAGGCTTAAATCAAAATATTTAGCGTCATCTAATAATTAAGCGCCCTATTTTTTCGCAGACAAGATTGTAATCAAATTCTTTCGCAAAATTTATTAATTCTTTTTTGCAGAATTTCTTATTTCCTAATAGAGCAGTATTTATTTTTTCAGCCAAATCTTGTGGGTTTTTGGTTTCGAATAAAATTCCCAATTCGCCATTTTTTAGTAGGGATATTGTTCCTCCAGCATTACTTCCAATAACTGGTGTGCCACATGCTATTGATTCTAGAGTAACCATCCCAAATGTTTCCGAATCGGAAGCCATTAACGTCCAATCTAAGGCGCTAAAAACAAGAGATGGATTTTGCTTAAAATTTAAAAATTGAACTCTTCCTCCCAAATCTTGTTCTTTCATGTAGATTTCTAGCTCTTTTCTGTAATTACTTTTATTATCTCTCGTTTCCTCGCCCACAAATAACAAAAGAAAATCAGTTTCTGTATATTGCAAAGCTTTTAGCGCCAACATTTGCCCTTTTTTATCTTCAATTCGACCTATTAAACCAATTATTTTACGATTAATGGGAAGTCCTAATTTTTCTCTTGAAGAAACTTTATCCAAAGGATAAAACTCGCTTAAATCAATACCGGAGGGAATAATTTGAATTTTATGCGCTGAAAATTTTGTATTCTTCTCTACTTGTTCTTTTAAATATGGCAAAGTGCAAACCCATGAATCAAAAAAAGAATAGCGCCATGTTCTAAAGAAATGTCGTTTGCTATTGTTCAAAGCCATTTCCATAAAGTAGTGTGTTTTAATTTTTCCGCGAGATAAAAAACCAATACTAGCTGCTATGCTCATGTCAAATGTTGCTCGAAAAATCAAATGTTGAATTTTAAGGACTTTCAAAGCTTTATGAAGCCGAAATGCATTTAAAAAATCATAGTGATGGCGGTGTTGACGTATAATAATAATTGAGATTTTATGTTCTAATGCTGCACTATAAATCGGAG
>SYKJ01000160.1 GCA_005798205.1 Bacteroidota bacterium
AATTACGGGAGTTGTAAAAGGAATAAATTGAAGCCATTCGGTGAGTGAAGCATCTGGAAAGTGAATAGCAAAATAGCCAGCGCAAACTGAAAGTCCTAAAATACTCAAAATAGGAAGTAAAAATTGTTGCCCGTCAGACTCTGTACCTGCCATTGCTCCAATTGCACTGAAGAATGCCGCATAAAAGTAATAGGCAACGATAAAAAATAGAATAAAATGCAAGAGGAAAAATTTAAAATTTACTCTTTCGTAAATTAATTCTACAAATTCATTGTACCGATTACTTGGCAAATTAGAAATCAACTGATTTTGAACCTCATCGCTCATCTGAACACCTTCATAATTTGAGAAATCCAAAAGATTAGGAAAAATTGTTTCTCGGAAAATAAATAAACCCAAAGCAATAAAAAAAGTCCAAGCTACTATCTGAATAATCGCTGCTAGACCAATTCCTGTTATTTTGCCAAGCATTAATTGAGAAGGTTTTACGCAAGCAAGTAGCACTTCAACAATTCGGTTGCTTTTCTCTCGTGTTGTACTTCTCAAAACCGAAAGGCCGAATAAGAATACAAAAACGACAATCAACAAGCCAAAAACAAATCCAACCCAACCTTCAAGGTCAGATGCTTCATTTTTTGGATCGTACACATTTCTAAAATCTACATTTAATGCTTGTTTAATCTGACGGAAATCGTCTACCGCCATATTTGTAAATTGCTCCACCATAAGCTCCTCTACCCTTCTCTCTAACTGAAATTTTAATTGCATTTTAACATCTAGCGAGGGTGTTTCTCGGTAGAATACAAAGGCTTTTTTATTGATTAATATCTTCTCGTTAACTTCAATCAATGCATCGAATTTCTTGAATTTTACCTCATCGCGAAATACTTCTAATTCCAGATAATCTGAGTAGAAATAATAGGTAACAGCTTTTGATTCACGAGACACAATTTTATTATCCATCATGCCAGTTGGATCGGCAATTAGAACTGTAAGACTTGATTTGCCTTCATCGCCAGCCTTAAACAAGAAATACAAGCAAAATAAAACGATAAGTGGTCCGATGAATAACATCCATAAAAAAGTAGGATTTAAAATCCTTTCTTTTAACTCGCGAAGGGCAATTATCCAACTATTTCTCAATTTCCGCCTCCTTTCCTTGAATTAATTCAATAAAAACCTCTTGCATACTCGGAAAACGCTCTTCAATGGCTTCAATTTTAATTTCTCCCATTAGCGCATTTAATAAATCGTTCATTGTTCTTTCTCCGCGCATTTTCACAAGGGTAAGAAATCGCTGTTCACCAATTTCAGCTTGTTCTATCAATTCAAAATCTGTCCAAAGTGCATTTACAAATGCAATCATGTTACCTTTAAAGCGGATGGAATAAGTTCCTTTTTTACTTTTTTCTCTTAGATTCCAAACGGTATCTTCAACAAGTATTTTCGCATCGTGAATTAAGGTTGCCCGATCACATATTTCTTCAACGCTTCGCATATTGTGAGTTGAAAGTAGGATTGTTTTTCCCTTGGCCTTAAATTCTTTAAGTTCGTTGAGTATTAATTCCACATTTACGGGGTCAAATCCACTTAAAGGTTCGTCTAAAATCAGAAATTGAGGATCGTGAATAAGAGCAGCTATGAATTGTATTTTTTGAGCCATTCCCTTAGAAAGTGTCTCGATTTTTTTCTTTGACCATTCTGAAATTGATAGCTTTTCAAGCCAATAATTACTATTTCTTAGTGCCTCAGCTGCAGAAAGTCCTCTTAATTTTCCTAAAAACACTAAATGATCTAAAACATACATGTTTTTATATAAACCTCTCTCTTCCGGTAAATAACCAATTTGGCGAAGATGTTCAGAATTCATTAATTGTCCGTCAAAACGAATAATACCGCTATCTGGAGCAATAATTTGATTAACAATTCGAATGAGCGTTGTTTTACCAGCACCATTTGGCCCCAGCAAGCCATAAATCTCACCTTTGGAAATAGTTAAGGATACTGCATCAAGTGCAGGTTTTCTATTGTAAGACTTTGATAAATCACTGATTTGTAACATTCCTTTGTAAAGCTAAAAAAAATGATAGAAGTTACAATTTGTCTTGCCACATTTCTTTTAAAGAATGCCACTTATACTTTTTATATAAAATAAAAAATAAGAGAGGAAGAACTACTAAAAGGCCAAAAAGTGATTCGAGTCCATTTCCTGGGTTTGAAGTATCTAAAAACACTGCATCTGTTTGAAAAGCTTGCCAATCATTTGTAATCATAAGTACAGCAAAGATATTATTAGCAGCATGATAACCCAAAGCCAATTCAATGCCATTATCGTAAAAGGAAATTAAACTTAAAAAAACACCGACAAGCATATAATAAGCGATAATGTGATATCCTATTTTTGCGACTTCGGGATTTCCGATGTGAATTGCTCCAAACATCAATCCAGAGATCAAAACTGCAATACTATTTTTTCGTGTTCTCATTTTTATTCCTTGGAGAATATAGGAACGAAATAATATTTCCTCGCAACTTGTTTGAATCGGAAGGAGCAAAATTGCGATAATAAATAAAGGAATAAATTTCTGTGCGTTAAATTGAAAAATTAAGCTATCAGAACTCAGGTATTGAAAAAGCAGAAACAAAGCTAAAACAACTGAAAGAAGAGTGAAACTAAAAAAAACCCTTTTCCAATCGAACTTTTCTCGACCTGTGAAGATACTTAAAATAGTCCGTTTGTGGACAAATTTAGTATGAAAAACAAGAAACAGAGCAACGAATAAAAATGGAATAATAAGCCAAAACAAAAGTCGGTTATTCCCTAGTATTTTGGGGAGTACTTTCTCTGTAACAGCGTCAAAACTTTCAATACCAAAGTTCCATTGTAAGTCGAGCAACAAAAAATAAGAGCCGAGAATGTAAGCCACAACAATCATCAGTATTCCTAAAAAATAGCTTACGAAATTGTTATTTCCTTCTGTGGCCTTATCGATAAATTGCATCAGGAAAACATATCTCGCATGCGTTTAAAAAAGCTTTTATCTCGTGCTACTTCAGAGGGAATAAAATTTGGGCTATTTTTAAGTTTATCCATCATTTCTTTTTCTTCCTTCGATATTTTGAGGGGCGTAAAAACATTAATATGAACAAATAGATCACCTGTTGCATAGCCCTGAATACTTGGTAAACCTTTTCCTTTTAATCTGAGTACTTTTCCACTTTGTGTGCCTGCATCTATTTTTATTTTTACTTTCCCGGAAATAGTTGGCACTTCGATGCTTTCTCCCAAAACAACATCCACAAAATTCACCAGAGATTCATAGTGTAAATTTTGGCCATCTCTTCGCAATTGTTCGTGTTCGATTTCCTCAATCACTACGATTAAATCTCCTGCAACACCATCATACGGCCCTGCATTTCCCCTTCCTTGAACACTTAATTGCATGCCTTCCTCAACACCTGCCGGAATATCGATTTCAATTACTTCTTCTTGGCGTCTTAAACCTTGAGCATCAGAATCTGAAGGTTTTTTTTCTATCATCTTTCCAGCACCC
>SYKJ01000161.1 GCA_005798205.1 Bacteroidota bacterium
AGCAAATTCTACTGCAAAATCTCTTGTTCTAGAGAATAAATGAGGTTGAAAAATACCTGTTATTTTTTTATCTGGATATAAGTTGCGGACAGATTCAATTAAAACTTTCAATTCACTAGGATGATGAGCATAATCATCAATATAAATTAAGTCCTCTGTTCGAATTTGATAATCAAAACGTCTTTTAACTCCAATAAAACTTGAAATTCCATTTTGTATTTCGGAAACACTCATTCCCAATTCATGAAGTAGCGCAATACATGCGAGTGCATTTTCAGCATTATGAAAACCAGGAATTCCCAATTTTACATTCATCCAAAAAATTGATTTTAACCGCACATCAGCAAAAGGATATCCATCTCTAAAAACTAAATTAAACATACTATAATCAGCAGTTTCAGAATTAAGTGAATACGATACTTTTTTTGCTAATGTTGGGAGGTTCAAGCCTTCTTTCTCAACTAAAATGCCACCAGGTTCAATTTTCATGGTGTACTGCCCAAAACCTTCGTCAAATTGCTCTGTCGTACCATAAATGTCCAAGTGATCTGGATCAACACTTGTAACAATAGTTGAAAAAGGGGATAGCTTTAGAAATGACCTATCAAATTCATCAGCTTCGATGACAGTCCAATTGCTAGATTCAGAAAGAACTAAATTCGAATCAAAATTACTTGCTATACCACCTAAAAAAGCATTGCATTTCCATGATGAGTGATCTAAAATATGAGCAAGCATTGAGCTTGTGGTCGTTTTACCATGAGTTCCTGCAACACACAATCCTTTTGAATACCTTGTTATTATTCCAAGAACCTCGGACCTCTTAAAAATTTGAAAATGACTAGTAGTGAAGTAAATTAGTTCTTTCATTTCTTCCTTAATAGCTGGAGTGAAAACTATTAGGGTATTATTTTTATTTTTAAATTCAGTAGGCAAATCAGAACCTAAATCCTCGTAATGAATTAAGCATCCTTCATCCTCCAAACTTCTTGTTAATTCACTTGAAGTTTTATCATACCCACCTACCAAAAAACCCTTGTGATTAAAATAGCGCGCTAAAGCTGACATGCCAATGCCACCAATACCAATTAAGTAAACATTTTCAAATTCTTCAAAAAAATTTCTACTTTGTTTCATTATTCTTCAAAATAATTTCAATTGTATCTACAATATCATTTGTTGCATTTGATTTTTTTAATTTTTTAATTTCTGTTGACAAAAGAGTCCGCTTTTCTAAATCATTGATTAGATCTAGGGCGATATTGAATAAATTTTTTGACGCATCACTATCTGAAACCATTAAAGCTGCATTTTTTTCTACAAGCGCTAACGCATTCTTGGTTTGATGATCTTCAGAAACATTTGGAGAGGGCACAAGAATTATAGGTTTTCCGATAATACATAATTCAGAAACTGAAATAGCACCAGCGCGAGAAATGATGATGTCTGCAACACTATAAGCTAAATCCATTCTTTCGATAAATTTCACTAAACAAATATTGTTTAATTGTTTGCCCTCCAAATCTATTAAAAGTTGATCATAATATAATTTACCACATTGCCATAAAAGTTGAACTTTAGAATTCAATAATTTATCAAGACTTTGAATAACAGAAATATTAAGAGTTTTTGCACCTAAACTGCCGCCCATTATTAAAATTGTTTCTTTATTCGGATCTAAATCATAAAAAAGACAAGCATCATTTTTTGAAGTTGAAATCGCCGAAAACTCTTTTCTAATTGGATTTCCTGTCAAAATAACTTTTGAATTTGGAAAAAAAGATTCCATGCTATCGTAGGCAGTAAAAATACAGGAAGCTTGTTTTGAAAGCAATCGATTTGTTTTTCCTGGAAAGGAATTTTGTTCTTGAATAACGGTTTTAATTCCCAATAAATTAGCCATTTTCAATGTTGGGCCACTTGCATATCCGCCAACACCAATAACAATCTGTGGATTAAAATTTTTAATAATTTTACGAGCTTTCAATAAGCTAAAAAGTATTTTAAAAGGCAAGAGAAAATTAGAAAAAGCAAATTTTCGTTGGAAACCCGAAATTTTTAGACCGATAATAGAATATCCAGCTTGAGGAACTTTTTCCATCTCTATTTTTCCTAAAGCACCAATAAAAAGAATTTTTGATTTGGAATTTCTTTTAGTAATTTCATCAGCAATCGCAATTGCAGGAAAAATATGTCCTCCTGTTCCTCCACCTGATATAATTACTCTTTCAATCATACTAAAATTTAATCACTTAGGAACAAAAACTCCTTGCTCTTTTTTCTTTTCTTTTTGCAATTGAAATGAAAAGGATTGTATTACTCCAATTGAAATAGAAGCCATAATCAATGCCGAACCACCCATGGCAAGAAAAGGCATATTTTGACCTGTTACTGGGAAAACCCCAGTACAAACCAACATGTTTATACTCGCCTGAGTTAATAGATGGATTCCAATACCCATGGATACATATGTTTGAAATAAATCGTCTGTCTGCAACGAAATTCGAATAATTCTATACAATAAAATCAAATATAATAAGACAAGAAAAGTGGAAAAAAATGAGCCAAATTCTTCAACAAAACTTGCATAATAAAAGTCAGCATAAGCCTCTGGTAAATACTCTTTAAGTTTACCATCACCAACACCCTGACCAAATAATGAACCGTTATGAATAGCTAATTGTGCGTTGTTTGCTTGAGCATTAGCAATATTAGTCATATCATTTTCTATACGCTGATTGAATCTATTTACCCAAGTATCATAACGAGGTAAAAGATTAAGTTGAGGTAATAATAAATGAAATCCAATAATCACAGCAACTAATCCAATACCTATTGCTGCAATCGTTGTTAATTTAAAAAATGGAACTCTTCCAATAAACAACATAGCCATTGAAAGTAAAAATAGCATTATTGCTGTGGAGAAATTATCTTTAAGAATTAATCCACATATAACAATTATAGGAATCATAATTGGTATTATGCCTTTTTTCCAATTATCTAAAAGATCTTTTTTTCTTGCTAGTAAGCGAGAAACATATAAAATCAATGCAAGTTTTGCAAAGTCAGACGACTGAAAGGTTAAGCCAATAAATGGAATTCGAATCCAACGTCCAGCATCGTTTATTTTTGCACCAAAAAAAATGGTAAAAAGCAACAGAGCAATTGCTAAGTAATAAGTAAATTTTGAGAGTTGGAATATGTATTTAGAATCTACTCTATGAACAAAAAACATTGCTGCAAATGCAATTAAGACATAAATAAAATGTTTCAAAAGATATAAAAAAGGTGTTCCTCCCTCAATTTTTACGAGTATAGGCACAAAACTATACACTGTAACTAAAGAAAATGACATCATTAAAATGGTGATAATCCAGATTACAGGGTCACCTTTTAAATATTTCAAATAAGACTTCAAATTGAGATTTATATCTTTAAATTCCATTTCATTTATTTCTTAACATAACTTTATTTTTATGGTTATAATTTTTTTACGGCTTGTTTGAATTGGTTTCCGCGATCTTCATAATTTTCAAATAAATCAAAACTTGCACAAGCCGGAGAAAGTAAAACTGTTTCATTTTTTTTCGCCAATCTATATGCGTGAGCCACGGCTTCCATTGCCGATCCGGCTTCAACAATTGTTTCAACAAGATGACCAAAGGCCTTGATAATTTTTTTATTATCAACACCCAAACAAATGATCGCTTTCACTTTGTCCTTAACTAAACTTGTGAGTTCAGAATAGTCATTCCCTTTGTCTACTCCACCAACAACCCAAACTACTGGATTTTCCATTGTTTCCAATGCATACCAAGTTGAATTGATATTTGTTGCTTTGGAGTCGTTAATGAATTCTATGCCATTAACTTTTGCAACAAATTCTAAACGGTGTTCGACATTTTCGAAGTCTTCGAGGCTATCCCGCACTATACTCTTGCGA
>SYKJ01000162.1 GCA_005798205.1 Bacteroidota bacterium
TGCCTAAAAAATATTTACTCCCAGAACATGAAATTGGAACGGAAGTTGCTGTTTTTGTTCACAAAGATTCTGAAAATAGGGTTGTTGCTACAACAGAAACTCCCTACATTCTTTTAGGTGAATATAAATACTTAGAGGTTATTCATGTAAATCCTTATGGGGCATTTGTAGATTGGGGTCTAGACAAAGATTTATTAGTTCCCTTTAGTGAACAATTACATTCTTTAAACGAGGGAGAAAAATACCTCTTTACCCTGCTTTATGACCAAGCTACCGATCGCTTGTATGGAAGTATGAAAGTAAAAAAACTTCTTTTAGCTTGCACAGAAGAATTAAGCGGACAAGAAGTAGATTTATTAATTTGTGAAAAAACTTCCTTGGGTTTAAATGTTATTGTCAATGATCGTTATGACGGTTTAATTTTTAAAAATGATATTTCTAAAATTTTGCCTTCAGGCACCTATACTAAAGGATTTGTTAGAACGATTCGTGAAGATGGAAAATTGGATATTCAATTTGAAGCGCTATCAAATCAAAAGTTCGATCAAGCAAGTATCTTTTTGCTAAATTTATTGAAAAAAGATAAAATTCTTTACTTAAATGATCATTCTCACCCTGACGAAATTCGAGAAAAATTAGGTATGAGCAAAAAATTATTTAAGCAAACAATAGGTAAATTATACCGACAAAAAAAAATTACTTTGGAAGAGGAGTGTATTCGTTTAGTATGATATAAAATAACTTTTAATTTTAAAATTAGTTTTTTACTTTTGATAAAAAATAATGATATGAAACTACCAATTTATTTATTTGCTTTCTGCTTCATTTTTGCATGTGCTGAAAACAAGAAAAAATCTGAAAATAAGGATGCTAAGGATTCAGATTACTCATCAACTATAATTGCTGAGGAACCTACTAAAGAAGAATTAAAAAAAGAACTTTCAGAATCTGAGATAGAAAAAATTGAAAACTTAACAAGCATGAGTTTTGATAAGACGACTCATGATTTTGGTAAAATAATAGTGGATACTGACAACAAAGCTTTTTTTACAGTAACAAATACAGGAAATAAACCATTAATCATTGAGAATGTTGCCGCTAGTTGTGGTTGTACGACACCTAAAAAACCAGAAAAACCAATTCCACCAGGAAAAAGTGATCGCATTGAAGTTGGATTTCATCCCAGAGATGGTCAATTAGATGATCAAGAAAAATCAATAACTGTATCTGCAAATACCGACAGTAAAATGGAAGTATTGAAGATAAAGGCATTTGTCTTGCCGAAGTAATTGAGTGTGAAAATCCATGTCTTAAATACCGGATATTTCAAGTTAGACGGTGGCGCAATGTTTGGAGTTGTACCAAAAGTAATCTGGCAAAAAAGTAATCCACCAGATGAAAATAACATGTGCTCATGGGCCATGAGAAGTTTGCTAATTGAAGATGGAAATCGCTTAATGATTATTGATGCAGGAATCGGAGACAAGCAAAATGAAGCATTTTTTTCGCACTTTTATCGCTATGGCAATGATTCTCTTCATGGAAACTTAGCAAAATTAGGCTTTCATGCTTCAGATATTACGGATGTTTTTTTAAGCCACTTGCATTTTGATCATTGTGGTGGAAGTGTCGAATGGAACGATTCAAAATCAGGCTATCGCCCAACTTTTAAAAATGCAACCTATTGGAGTAACGAAAAACATTGGGTTTGGGCAACAGAGCCGAATCCGCGCGAGAAAGCATCTTTTTTAGCAGAAAACATTTTACCTATTCAAGCAAGTGGTCAATTAAAGTTTATTGGTCGTGAAAAAAACTACATGGAAAATGTTTTTCCAAACATGGACGTTTTATTTGTTGATGGTCATACAGAAAGTATGATGATTCCTCATATCAAATACAAAGAAAAAACACTTGTTTTTATGGCTGATTTACTACCGAGTGTTGGCCATATTCCGCTGCCATATGTGATGGGTTACGATACACGACCACTTATTACACTTAAGGAAAAAGAAGTTTTTTTAGCAAATGCCGTGAAGGAAGATTTTGTACTCTTTTTTCAGCACGACAGCGTGAATGAGTGTTGCACCTTACAAGAAACAGAAAAAGGGCCTCGGGTTAGAGAAAAATTTGATTTTAAATCTTTTTTTTAGTGATGAAAACTCCTGAAGAAATAGTTTCTATCATGCTTCAAAAAGATGCTTTTAGCAAGTGGTTAGGTATTGAAATTATTTCTCTCACTAGAAATTCTTGTAGATTATCCTGCACAATAAAGTCGGAGATGCTAAACGGCTTTGAAATTGCTCACGGAGGGATTGCTTATTCTCTTGCAGACTCCTGCCTTGCATTTGCTGCTAATTCCTCTGGTTATCAATGTGTAAGTATTGAAACAAGTATCAAGCATCTAAAGAGAGTGCAACTTGGAGATTGTCTTACATCTGAGGCGATTATGTTGAAAGATGAAGCACAAAAGAAAACATTTGACATTTCCATACGAAATCAAGAAGGATTACTTGTAGCTGTTTTCACCGGGGCTGTTCATGTCTCAACTAAAATTTGGTAATAATACACACCTAGCGCATTTCTTTTTAGACTTTTGACATCACTTTTCTTTGATTAGAACAATAAATCAAGTTCAAAATAAAAAATAGAATCTTTGCTTATGACAAAAAAAGATGTACTTTTGTATCCGCTTTTAATGTAAAGCTCACACGATTTTGAGTCCAGATGTTTCTGGAGTTTGCTTAGGCAAATAAAAAATTGGTTTGGTAGTTCAGTTGGTTAGAATACATGCCTGTCATCCCCAAAGCATTGGGGACGGGTTCGAGCCAGAGGGACGATGGAGTTTGAAGATAAGAAAGAAA
>SYKJ01000163.1 GCA_005798205.1 Bacteroidota bacterium
GGAAATAATTGTAATGTGCTTTCCGTACTTTTCATGAAGTTTTATTAGAGCTGGAAATTCAGAAATGCACTTTTGACTTGTTGGATCAAAACAATGAATATAGATCGGTTTTCCCTTTAACTTATTAATAGTATAGTTTTCCTTTAATTCAATCAAAGGAAATATACTGCCAATAGTTATTGTCTCAGCTTGTTTTTTTAATCTGTTATTTGCTATTTCTCGAATTAGGGGATAAATACTGTTTTTCGATATATTTTCTACAAAAAAGAATAAATTTTCAGTTGTAAAATCTTTTTTAATTTCTTCTTCTTGAATAAGCATTAAAAAAAGAAGTTCCGCAAATTCTCTGTTATAACTGTATTCGTTTTTCTCAATAATATCTAAGCAATCCTTGAGTTTGTAATTTTTAATACCAATCCTTAATTGATTTTGTAAGTCTTTAGAGAAAAAATAAAAATAATTTTCATAAAATGATTTAATATACTGCACATACTTATCATTTTTGGTCATTATTGGACACCCTTTTACATAAAGTGAAAATTTATCATCCATGTCTAGTGTACCTACATAATTTAGATTATCCACATTAATTCCAATAGAGTACTTTAAATAATTTTGAAAAAATAAAGATGTGTCCCTAATTGAAATTTCATTAACTTCCTTTTTAAATTCAATAATCTTTTTAACAAATTCTGTAGTTTGATTCATTTTAGATAAAATAAAAATATCAGCTAAATAGTTATCCATCCAAGCTTCAAAACCTAAAATCTTATAATTAATATCAGCGGTATCTAATCTGTAAAATAGCATTTCTACTTCATTATCAGTAGAAAACTGACTTAATTGCCCATCTTCAGGAATTTCAATAAAGTATTTACTATTTGGCTGAACATACATCCAAGAGTAACAATTATTTTGTTTAATAATTACTTTTTTTATTTCATTACATTCAAAAATCAATTGAAATCCTCCTTTATCATTGATTGCTGTTTCAGTAATTTTTTTGTCTGTTTCAGTAAAATATTCATTTATCTCGTAAATAGAAATAGTATTTTTTGGGTAATCGGTAAATCCAGTAATTACAACTTGAGTATTTACTTGGAAAATTATTAAGTTTAAATAAAAAAGAAGAAAAAGGACTTTCATAATTTTATTTTCAAAGAAAAACATACTTTGTTAATAAAGTAACTCTTTTGAACTAACAAAGTTTGAAATATCTGCTTTGTTAAGATACATATCGCGAATTAAGGAGGAACTTAACGCACTGTATTTTAAGTCTGTAAGAAAAAAAATCGTTTCAATTCCAGAAATAGCTTCGTTCATGTGTGCCATTGTTTTTTCATATTCAAAGTCTTGAGCGTTTCTTAGTCCTCGAAGGATATGACTAGCTTTAATTTCTTTACAATAGTCAACAGTTAAGGATTGATATGTTTGGACTTTGACTTTTGGATCGTTTTTGAATAACTCCTTAATATGATTGATTCTTTTTTCAAGATCAAAAAGAAATGCCTTGTTGCTATTAACACCAATTCCAATGATGACCTCATCAAATAGTTCAACTGCTTTAAAAACAATTGCTTCATGACCTTTTGTGAATGGATCAAAGGAACCAGGAAATAATCCTTTTCTCATGTTTGATTATGCTTTAAAAAAACTAAAATAGACATTCCCAAAGTTACGACAAAATTGAAATGAAGTTATTTGAGTAAGATTAGTTTGTTTTCCGTGTTCAACAATTAAATAGCCATCTTTATTTAATAACGATTTTTGTAAAATAACAGTAACTAGCTCCTCGTGAAATTTCAAGTGAAAGGGCGGGTCGGCATAGATTATATCATACTTTTCCTTGGCATTTTTACAGTAAACGATACAATCAGTTTTATAGCAACTCATGGAGCTTTCAATACCTAAATTTTGAATATTTGATTTAAGAAATTGAATACATCTAGGATTGCTGTCGATAGCAAGAACTGATGTTGCACCTCTGGAAATAAATTCAAAAGAGATATTTCCTGTACCTGCACAAAGGTCTAAAATAACTTTATTTTCAAATAAAAAATGATTTTCAAGAATGTTAAACAAACCTTCTTTTGCAAAGTCCGTTGTTGGCCTTGATGGAAAATTGGGTGGTGTTGCGAACCTTTTACCTTTTAAAAAACCTCGAATTATTCGCACCTTAGCGTTGAATTATACTCTGTTTTATCTATGAAATTGATGGTATAAGAATTTAATTCTTTAAAATGAGAAATTAAGGAAAGCACTTTTTCACTATTTATCTCTTCCATGTAACTCATCAAATTCAAAAAACTATCTTCAGTAAGTTCTAATTGCTTGTGATGCGCTAAAATAAAATAAAGTAAATCCTCTTCACTTTGATACTCATATGAATTACAAATTAGAAGTTTATTGTCTTTTTTAATACACATAAGAAATGAAGTGCCTTCAAAGATTATTGAAATAAGATTTTCTTGAGATGAATTAATCGTATTTTTAATTAATAAAGAGGCGTGGTGGTTTATTTCTGATTTAAAAAAGTATTTCTGTTTAAAATCACTCAGCCATTTTGGTAACGAATAAACTAAACACAATCTTAAGTCATTCAAAGAATCGTATGATAATTTTTCATTTTGACTAAGTGGTCCAAAATTCAATGAGTAATAATTTTCTAATTCATTTGGTAAAAACAAGGCACTTGGAATCAATGTAAAATTGGATGAAAACAGTATAAATTTTTGATCAAATTCTGAACTTGAAAATGGCCTTATTGCCTCGTTTAGTTCTTCTAAATAAAAAGGTTGCGTTAAATCTATTTTTTTCTCAAACAAGATAGAGACCAAATGGGCTTCATTCTCTTTTAAAATACTTAGTTTGTTTGGATGAAAATCAAAAAATAATTTTTCTGACATCGAGAATTATTCTTCTTCCCATGAGCCAGAGAGGTCATTCAACTCTAATCTCCCAAAATAAATCAGCTCTTTCTTTTTTTGCCCTTTAATTTTTGAAAATGGAATAGCTCCCTCAACACGTATTGTGCTAACGGAATCAGCCCCAATTAGAATTTTATTTGTTGTTAAGGACCATTGTTGTTTATTGTTAGTAAAGGGAATAAATTTTAATGTGCTTACGTCAAAAGGCAAAAATTTATTATCAGCTCGTTCTTTTAGGTAGCTTTTATTTTCTGTAAATGCTGTTTTGATAAAAGAAGTTTTTACCGAGTCTCTTTTAAAATCTAATAAATCAGGCGGGCAATTCCTAGATTTAGAAAGTTTATATGCTTCTTCCTCATTCATGTTTTCGTCAATTGGCCGATTATCACGGTACAGAAAATTTCTTTCAGACTCTGTTATTTTTCTACTCGGCACACTGCCTTCTGAAATAACAATATTAATGCTGTCTGTTTCAATGAATTTAATAATGGTTTCCCAATCCCCTGCATACTTTTTGTAACGATCAAAATATGCTTTTTGAGCAGTTCTTAAATCACTTAAATTTCTGCGTGAAAGTTCCTTGCAATTATTATAATTCGTTTGATATTCCATTGTTTCAGATACGCTAGAATAAGTTAAATATAAAACAATGGATGCAACTAAAAATGCACACAAACCAACTACTTTAGTCATTAGAGTTGGAAATACCCCGGAAACATTGAAAAAAGAGATAAGTGCAACGATACAAATTAATAGAGAAGAAATTTTAAAGGTTAATGTTTGTTCGGAGTTGAAGCCTACAATCACTAGCGAAATTCCTAAAATAAAAAATAAAGTAGGAACTGAATATTTTTTTAAGATAAGTCCAAGATTGATCATATTTTACTAAATTAATAGCGTCAAATTTACAATTTTATATGTTATTACAACGTCTAGTTTGTTAAATTTTTGTAACCTTAGAATTATTTCCATGCCTCCATCAGATTTTAAGAACTTTGAGCAACTAGTTTCTACTAATTTTTCACATATTTTAACTTTAGATCAAGAAAATGCATTGGGACTTTTTTCTGACTTTTTAAATTCAGAAAAAGTAAATGGGCTTTATATTTTACAAGGTTTTGCAGGAACTGGAAAATCTTCTTTGATTGCTGCCATTGTTAATTCTTTAATTGAGTCTGGTTTTAAAACTCGATTATTAGCTCCAACGGGTCGAGCTGCTAAAGTTCTCTCAAATTTTGCAAAAAAACCGGCTTTTACAATTCACAAACAAATTTATTTTTCCGGAAATGAATTAAGTAATAATAAGCCAACTCTTTCAAAAAATTTATTTAAAAACACATTTTTTTTTGTTGATGAGGTTTCTATGATTGGAGTCAATGACGGCAAAGATGAAACGAATTTACTAGAAGACTTGTTGAATTATGTTTTTCAAGGTGAGAATTGTAAGTTAGTTTTTATGGGTGATAGTGCTCAACTTCCTCCTGTTGGCCAATTAAATTCACCTGCTTTAAGTAGTTCTTATTTTAAAGATAATTACCCGAGAATAACTGTTTTTAAATCAGAATTGACAAATGTTGTGCGCACAGCTGAAAACTCATCGATTTTAACAAATGCAACGGCTATTCGCGATAAAACTAAGTATTCCTTACCATTTTTTAAGATTTCAGATAGGCAAGAGACTATTCGAGTAAATGGAGGAGAATTACATGAATATTTAGAGTCATCTTACGACCAAGTTGGAGTTGACCAAACCATTCTGCTGACTTTATCAAATAAACGCGCAAATCAATGGAATCAAGAAATTCGCAGTCGCTTACTGTATTACGAAGAAATTTTAGAGCGTAATGATATCTTGATGGTTGTGAAAAAC
>SYKJ01000164.1 GCA_005798205.1 Bacteroidota bacterium
ATACTTGGGCAAATACGGGACAAACCTACACAACAAGTGGAATTTATACAGGATCGACAACAAATTGTGTTACACAATCCTTAAACCTTACAATTACTCCAAATTCTACTAATACTACTCCAATAAGTGTTTGTGATAGTTATACTTGGGCAAATACGGGACAAACCTACACAACAAGTGGAATTTATACAGGAACTACTGCAAATTGTGTGACAGAATCATTAAATTTGATCATTACTCCAAATTCTACTAATACAGTAGCTGTATCCGCTTGTGGATCTTATACTTGGCCAAACACCAATTTAAATTACACTGTTTCAGGAATATATACAGGTTCCACAACAGCATGTGTTTCCCAATCTCTTAACTTATTAATTACACCTAGCACATCCGTTACAACAACAGTTACAGCAATTGACAGCTATACTTGGCCAATTAATAGTGTAACCTATACTTTATCCGGTTTGTATAATGGTCCAACTATTAATTGTGAAACACAGTATCTTAATCTTACGATTAATTCATCAAGCATTTCTGAGGAAGAACTGAATCAGTTTTCGTTGTACCCAAATCCAGCATCAACCGTACTGAATGTTTCTTGTAGCAATCAGGAACAAAAAGAGTATTTCATCTTTGATAATTTTGGTTCAATTGTTAAAAAAGGATTCTTAGAAAATACAATTACTGAGATTTCAATTTTGGATCTCAGCACTGGTCTTTATTATTTTAGAGTGGAAGGATTAAAACCACAAAAATTTAGTATCATAAACTAAGTAGATCACTTTTTACCGCTATTTTCTTGATTCAGTTTACTGACCGATTACACATAATTCTAGCACATAAACATTTTTATAGAGAGGCTTAATTTTTCTCTAATTTCAGTGCGATCAACAATGTAATCTAGAAAGCCATGTTCAAGTAAAAATTCTGAGGTTTGAAAATCATCGGGTAAATCTCTTCCTATGGTTTCTTTAACTACTCGTGGACCTGCGAAACCAATTAATGCTCCAGGCTCAGAAATATTTATGTCTCCAAGCATTGCAAAAGAAGCGGTTACACCTCCAGTTGTAGGATCAGTTAAATAAGAAATATAAGGAAGTTTTGCGTCAGAAAGCTGCCCTAATTTACCAGAAATTTTTGCCATTTGCATCAAGGAATAACCTGCTTCCATCATTCTTGCTCCTCCAGATTTTGAAATAATCATAAATGCAGCCTTGATTTTTATTGCTTCATCAATTGCCCTTGCAATTTTCTCTCCCATCACAGAGCCCATCGAACCACCTATGAAAGAAAAGTCCATTGCTGCGATAATAAAATCCATTCCATCTATTTTTCCTTTCGCTGTTCGAATAGCATCTTTCAAACCACTGTTTTTTTGAGTTGCCTTTACACGATCGGTATATTTTTTTGTATCTTCAAAACGAAGTGGGTCTCCAGAAACCACATTAGGGTCTAATTCTTTGTATTTTCCTCCGTCAAAAATGAGTTTAAAATACTCCTCCGAGCCAATTCTTTCGTGGTGGGAACAGCGATCACAGACATAACTATTTTTAGCTAAATCTTCTGAGGAAAAAAGTGTTTTGCAATTTGAACAGCGAGCCCACAATCCTTCTGGAATTTCTTTCTTTTCACTTGTTGAGGTTGTTATACCCTCTTTGTTTCGTTTAAACCAACTCATTTTAGTTTAGTGTATTTATGTTATTCAAGTCATCAAATGCTTTTTCTAAGCGGCTAATGAAAGTTTCTTGTGCTAATCTTATGTACTTTCTAGGATCGTAATATTTTTTATTTGGTAAATCAGCTCCCTCAGGATTTCCAATTTGTTCTTGTAAATAGCCGGCGTATTTTAGAACATAATCTCTAATACCCTCTGTGTACGCAAATTGTAAATCTGTATCAATATTCATTTTAATTACGCCATAAGAGATCGCTTCGCGAATTTCTTCTTTACTAGAACCTGATCCGCCATGAAAAACAAAATTGATAGGGTTATTGTGTGTGTTAAATTTTTCCTGCACAAATTCCTGAGAATTTTTTAAGATAATAGGAGTCAACTTAACATTACCGGGTTTATATACTCCGTGGACATTTCCAAATGCTGCAGCTATCGTAAAGCGAGGTGATATTTTAAGGAGTTCTTCATAAGCATAGGCAACTTCCTCTGGTTGCGTATACAATTTAGAATTATCAACATCTGTATTATCTACACCATCTTCTTCACCGCCTGTAATTCCTAATTCAATTTCTAATGTCATACCAATTTTACTCATACGAGATAGGTATTTTTTGCAAATGGCAAGATTTTCAGTAATAGGTTCCTCAGAAAGATCAATCATGTGAGAACTATACAAGGGTTTGCCTGTCATTCTAAAATGTTCCTCTCCTGCATCCAGTAGACCATCAATCCAAGGTAATAATTTTTTTGAGCAATGGTCGGTATGAAGAATTACGGTTGCTCCATAAGCTTCTGCCATAAGGTGAACATGTTTTGCTCCGGAAATACCTCCTAAAATTGCGGCTTTTTCATTTTCGTTAGAAAGTCCTTTTCCTGCATAAAAAAGTGCACCCCCATTTGAAAATTGAACAATTACAGGAGATTTTAACTTTGCCGCTGTTTCAATAACTGCATTTGCAGTACTTGTATTCGATACATTAACAGCAGGAAGTGCAAAATGCTTTAGTTTTGCGAATTCAAAAATCGCTGTTACTTCATCTCCCCAAGCTACTCCTGATTTGATAGAATTGCTCATTTTTATTTTTAGAATTACCACAAAGTTATAAAAATTGCTTACAACTTAATTTTAGTACTTTTAAAATAATCTATTTCTCTTTGCGTTTTTAATAAAAAATTGTAATCGCCTATGTCAAAAAATTACCTACTCAAAATTCCTCAAATTAATAAATCAACTTTGCAACCAGCTACATCCTCTGTTCAATTTATTTTAAATTACAGCAAGGCCATGGATGCAAAAACGATAAAAAATCAACGTATTTTAATTTGTAAAAATTAATAAATCCCTCAAGGTATTTATTTTTTTAGCTCAGGTAAAATTTTAATACGGTATTGGTAAATTCTTCCGGTGCTTCGGCATGCACCCAGTGTCCTGCATTGTGAATTGTTTCGATAGACATATTCTCAAAAATTACCTCTATCTCTTCTATATCGGCATTTTCAATATAATTTGAATTCCCACCTCTAATAAACAAAGTTATTGTAAGTACTACTTTCTTTGGCAGTTCAGATAATATCTCCTGCATAGATTTCTCCAAAACATCAAAATTTACTCTCCAGGCTAATTTTCCTTTTTCGATCCAATATAAATTCTTCAATAAAAATTGTCTTATACTTACTGAATCTATGAATTCAGCCAATATTAAATCAACTTGACTTCTTGCAGTTATTTCTTTTAGGTCAATTTTTTTATATGCTTTAAGAATTTCTTGGTGGTGATCTTGGTATTTTTTAATACCCATGTCGACAACTACTAATTTTTTAATTTTTTCAGGAAATTTTTGACAAAAATGCATGGCCACTTTCCCACCCATTGAATGACCGAGTAAATAAATATTTTCTAATTGTAATTCATCTATTGTATTTTTTAAATCATCAACCATCAGGGCGTAAGAAAATTCATCCGACCAAGGTGAGTGCCCGTGATTTCTAAAATCAATGAGAATTACTCTAAAATAGTCTGATAATTTAATAGCAAGTGTCTGCCAATTATCAGAAAATCCAAATAAACCATGAAGAATAATTAAGGGCTTGCCAGTTCCTATTTCTCTGTAATGTAGTTTCATTAGTTTATAAGATGGTTTTTTAATCCTTTGCCACAAAGCGCATATCAACTTCCATAATTGTTGAGCATTTCTTACATTTCCTCATTTCCTCAGAAGCATAAAATTCTTTAAACCGAGGAATGAAATCTGTTTCAATATTTGTGAGCGGAAAACGATAAGTTTGAAGTGGATGATTACAATTTTCACAAAACCACATTAGCCCATCTATTAAATCAGTACCTTTTCTAACTTTTTCTATAACTAGTCCGACAGTATTTTCTCCTCGAATTGGAGAATGTGGCGTATTTCCTGGAAGAAGAAATAGTTCGCCTTTTTTTATTTCAATATTTTTAGCAACACCATTTTCTTGGATTCTGACGATTATATCACCTTCAATTTGATAGAAAAGTTCTTCGCTTTCATTGTAGTGGTAATCTTTGCGTGAATTTGGACCACCAACAACCATAACAATAAAATCGCCTGCTTCTTTATATAGGTTTTTATTTCCGATAGGTGGCTTTAATAAATCGCGATTTTCGTCTATCCATTTTTGGAGATTGAAGGGCTGCATCATAATTTAACAGGTTTTATTTATACAAAAATAGAATTTTATCTATCAGAAAAACGCTAAAGTGAATTATTTGATTCTTGATTCCCTACTCTTTGATTTAGAAAATAATTGTAATTTTAACATTCTTTAAAATCAAACTCTTTGCGAATGAAAAAAATCCTCATTTTATTTTTAACGGTTTCATTTTTTAGCGTTGCTCAAAAAAAAGAAACGAAGTCTCAACCATCAACTTTGCCTTTCGATTCTGGAACTATTTCTAGTCTTGCCTTCCGAATGGTTGGTCCAGCACTAACCTCTGGTCGAGTTGCAGACATTGCGATACATCCCAAAAACAAAGATATGTGGTATGTTGCAGCAGCGAGTGGGGGAGTTTGGCTGACGATGAATCACGGACTTACTTTTTCTCCG
>SYKJ01000165.1 GCA_005798205.1 Bacteroidota bacterium
AATGAGGAGATTCGCAGATCTTACTCACTTTGTTCAGCTCCCCACGAAAATGAATGGCGTGTCGCAGTTAAGGAAATTGGAAATGGAAAATTCTCGCGTTTTGCTAATCACACCTTAAAAAAAGGGCACGAACTAGAAGTGATGGCGCCATCTGGAAACTTTAAATTAACCCCAGATAAAAATTCTACAAAATCCTATGTTCTCTTTGCCGCGGGAAGTGGTATAACGCCCATTTTTTCGATTTTAAAAACCATTTTAAAAGTAGAAAATAGCGATGTCACTTTGTTTTATGGAAACAAAGGATTTTCCAGTGTCATTTTTCGAGAAGAATTGGAGGCACTAAAGAATCAATTTTTAGATCGCCTCAGAATTATACATTTATTCTCGCAGGAAAGTCTTGGAAATAAAATTCAAAAGGGCAGAATAGACAAAGAAAAATGCGACTCACTATTTCACGCTTTTTTACAAAATCAAGCCATTGATGGCGTTTATATTTGTGGGCCAGAGTCGATGATATTAGGTGTGACATCCTCCCTTGTTGAAAATGGAGTTGAAAAAGAAAAAATTCATTTTGAACTTTTCGGTGTTGCGTTGAAGCCGAAAGCAAAAGAGAATAAAATTATATCCTTCGGTTCTGAAGTAGAAATTATTATTGATGGAGACTCCGTTAATTTTAATTTAGATTCCAATGGTGAAAGTATTTTGGATGCAGCTTTTAAGGCTGGTGCTGATTTACCGTATGCCTGTAAAGGTGGAGTTTGTTGTACCTGTAAAGCTAAAATTAGAGATGGCTCAGTAAGAATGGATGTCAATTATGCCTTGAGTGCCGAAGAATTGGAAAAGGGATACATTCTAACGTGTCAAGCGCATCCAACAAGTAAAAATATTGTAATTTCATTTGACGATTAATAAAATATGGGTTTATTTAAACTTTTTAGAAAAAAAGAAAAGGAAACAACTACAAGTAAAGGATTCCACGAATTAAAGATTTCTGCTATTCAGCGTTTGACAAAAAGTGCTGTAAAAGTAAGTTTTGAAATTCCAGAAAATCTAAAGAGTACATTTCAATTTATTCCGGGGCAATATTTAAACCTTGAATTGTTTTTAAATAATGAAAAAATTAGACGATCCTATTCAATTTGTAGTGGACAAAATGAAGCGCTGTCCGTTGCCATAAAAGCTGTAGAAAAAGGAAAGGTTTCAAATTGGTTTAATCAGGAGGCAAAAATTGGAGATCTAATTTTGGTGGCAAAGCCAGAAGGGAATTTCACCTTAGAATCTTCATCTAAAAAAATCGTTGCAATAGCTGCAGGAAGTGGAATTACACCAATTGTAGCCATTTCAAAATCTATAAAAAATGATGCGGAAATGACACTTTTTTATGGAAATAAATCAATAAATGAAACTTTATTTTCAGACGAACTAACTAATCTAACTCAAGTAAAAGTAACTCATTTTTTAAGTCAAGAAACGCAAGTCGGATACAATTCAGGACGCATAAATAAAGCTGTTTTTACAGAAATAATTAAAGCAGATTTAGACTTACTAAAAGCGGACACTTTTTTTATCTGTGGGCCCGAAAAAATGATTACCGATATCAAAGAAACACTCCTATTTTTTGGTGTGTCAGAAAAAAAAATAAAATTTGAGCTTTTCACAACACCCATTCTAACTGAAAAAATGGAAGAAACAAGTTCTGAATTTTCTGGAACAAGTAAAGTAACCATCATTATTGAAGGAGAAAGTGAAAGTTTTAATATCAAAGCAGATGGTCCTACTATTTTGGATACTGCAGAAAAAAATGGGATGGATGCCCCCTACTCTTGTCGTGGTGGCGTATGCTGTTCTTGTAAAGCTAAAATTCTTGAGGGAACAGCAAGGATGCGAATGAATTATTCATTAACTGAGGAAGAAATTAAAAACGGATACATTCTCACATGTCAAGCACATCCCACGAGTGAAAATTTAATTGTAAGCTACGATGAATAAAACAATAATAGTTGTTGGGACCAGCCGTGGCATTGGAAAAGCGCTAGTTGATTTACTTGCACAAAATCCGGAGCATCAAATCTATGCCCTATCTAGAGATATAAAGCAATTAAATACAAATTTCAAAAGTTTTAAGAATGTAATTTGTGCAGAATTTGACCTAGAAAATTCAGTTGTTCAACAGCTTCAAACTATTTTTAATACTGAAATTCAAATTGATATTTTAATTAACAATGCAGGGTGGCTCATAAATAAAAATTTTGATAAAATTTCGCATGCAGAATTCATGAAGTCTTATCAAATTAATGTGATTGGTGTAATGGAGACCTGCCAGTTTTTCGTTTCGCGCATGAAAAAATCACACATTGTAAATATTAGTTCTATGGGAGGATTTCAAGGAAGCATGAAATTTCCAGGACTTGCTGCATACTCTTCATCAAAAGCTGCTTTGTGTAATTTCACAGAACTATTTGCCGAGGAATTTAAAAGCACAGATATTCGTATGAATTGCTTGTGCATTGGAGCTGTACAGACTGAAATGTTAGAGGAGGCTTTTCCTGGCTACAAAGCGCAAGTTAGCCCTGCAGAAATGGCTTCTTACATTGCAGATTTTGCGCTAAATAAAAGTACTTTAATGAATGGGAAAATTATACCTGTTTCCTTATCAACACCCTAATTTTTGACTTACGCTAGTAATTTCTTACTTTTAAGTATTGAATTAAAAATGGCTAAACATTTCTTTTCTTTTTTTTTCTTCCTCGCCCTTATAAATAATACTTACGGGCAAGATATTCATTGGTCGCAATTCAATGATAATCAGCTTTTTCAAAATCCTGGGAATGCCGGACATTTTGATGGCGACTATCGTTTTATAGGAAATTACCGAGACCAATGGAGAAGCGTAACAGTTCCATTCTCAACATTTTCGCTATCTGCGGATGCGCACATCAAAAATTTGGGTTTGGGTTTGCAATTATTCAATGATCAGGCTGGTGATGGGAAATTTAGAACGACAGAAGTTCATGCAGCATTTTCTTACCTCATAAAATTTAAAAAAGATGCTCAACATATGTTTCGTCCTGGCATAACTATCGGCATGAACCAAAGGCAAGTAGATTGGAATGCTTTTTCATTTGACAGTCAATACAATGGTTACGTATTCAATCCAAGTGCCCCTTCGAATGAAAATTTTCAAAATTCAAGAAAAACAAACCCAACTATTGGACTTGGCTTGATACATGAGTGGAGAAAAAATGAACGCTTTAAAATTAGTTCAGGACTTGGCTTATTTAATATAAACCAAGCAAACCAAGGATTCTACGATGAAATTGTAAAACGAGATCAGCGGTGGAATTTATTTTCAAAGATCACAATTCCAGTAGCTAATAAATGGGATATTATTCCAAGTATATCTTACACGCAACAAGGCATCTACCGAGAACTGAATTTTGGGGCAAACGCTAAATATTATCTTGGAAATTCAAACATTCACCAAGCGCTTTATTTTGGAGTATGGAATAGAAGTAAAGATGCCTCTTTTGTTAGTTTAGGTTACGATTATTCCAATCTTTTTATTGGTGTTAGTTATGATATAAATTATTCACAACTTGTTCCGGCGAGTAATTTACGAGGAGGTGTAGAAATTTCTATTCGTTACATCATTCATCGGTTCAAGCCAAAGCAAATACTCCATCGCGTATGTCCAGATTTTATTTAATCTTTTTTTTATTTCTCTTCGCTCCACAATTGAGTGCACAAGTGAAATTAAAAAGCTTGATAGATTTTGCAGATAAACAGTATGAGAAAGGCGACTATTACTATGCTTTGGAATACTACAAACAAGCCTTAGATCGAGACTCTAACTCCTTGGAGTTACTATGGAAATATGCTGAAACACAACGTGCTTATAAAAACTATATTGATGCAGCAAATTATTATGGAAAAGTTTATGCTAGAGATGAAGGTCGAGTTTATCCAGCATGTATTTTGAATTTGGCCTTAATGGAAAAACAGATGGGTGCATATAAACATGCTTTTGAAACGATGAAAACTGCTAAAAAATTCTACTTGGAAGATAAAACCAGTTACTTGTACAAAAAATCATCACAAGAAGTTGAATCAATCGCTTGGGTGCTAAAGCATTTAAATGATAGTAGTAATTTAGATACAACCTTAATTCGACTGCCTGAAAATGTAAATTCCAATGATTCAGAATTTGGGCATACAGTTCGAGACAAGCGCTTACTGTTTTCTTCATTAAGAGCTGATTCTATAAATGATGTGAACGAAGAAGTTTACTCTAAAACCTATAAAACAAAACTTTATTCCTCAGAAATTAAAAATGGAGTTTTTGAAGAGAATAAAAAAATAAATGCGCTCGAAAGTGCTCAATTAAATTCTGGAAACGGGAGTTTTTCTCCTGATGGCAAACGTTTTTATTTCAGCATGTGTTCGGAT
>SYKJ01000014.1 GCA_005798205.1 Bacteroidota bacterium
CTCTTCTTACGGCTTTGTGTCAATTGATTGGATCTATTGGCTTAGTTTTTGGATTATTTAATAACTACATACTTATCCTTTCAACTGCCGGATTGAGCTTAATGATGATTTTTGCTTGTATGGCAAGACTTCGTGTGAAAGACAGTTTAAAAGTTAGTGCTCCTGCCCTATTTTATCTGATATTAAATATCGTATTGTTTATCTATTCTCTTTACCAACAATGAAATTAATTTTTGTACTTCTACTCTGCCCTCTCACGCTTTTTTCTCAAAAAAAATTGATCAGGTGAAATTTAAAACTTTAATGAACTTAGAGAATGTTCAAATTATTGATGTTAGAACACCTGCAGAATTTACAGATGGGCACATTCAAAATGCAGTGAATATAGATTATTTTTCAAAATCTTTTTCCGCAAACATTTCAAAGCTAAACAAACAGAAAACAGTACTAGTTTACTGTGCGGCTGGAGGAAGAAGTGCTACAGCAGCAAAGGAATTCAAGAAGTTAGGATTTAAAAAAGTGTACGACCTTATTGGAGGATACGACGATTGGAAAGAATAAAACACAAAATTATTTTTTATTCTTTGTTGCAGCAAATGAAAATAGACATAAACTTTCATTAAGTAAATTAATAGCCAAAAAATATAAATGGATTGCAAAGACAAAATTCAACTGCAAAACCTACAAGAAATTTGGAATTTTCATTTTACAAATTGCACTTGAAAAAATAGAAACTGCCGCTAATCATCTTGTTTTGAAACAAGTCCCAGAATAATCAAACGGGAAATTCTATCTTTTGAAAAATTACCAGAAATTAATTGACAAAATTAGAAATCGCGGTGATATTACAATAATTAGCTTAGAAGAAACAAACTTCAATAAGCTAATTGATTACTTTTTTTTTGTGATTTTATTGCTCATTTTCCTACTTTCTTGTGAATGGTTAATACACAGGTATTGTCGGAGCTACTGAGGTAATTGCGAATTAATAATTGAGAGCTGTTCTAAGTAAGTTAATGGCATCATCATTATTCCATTCGTAATTAATGGTTATATCATTGACAATTTACATGTAACCAAAATAATTCTTCTCATTATTCGAGTATATGATAAAACGACTACCTAAATTTTGTTGTTATGAATTCAAAAGTGGTTTTCGTTTCGTCTCTATTTATTACCTGTAATTTTTACGCGCAGGTCTCGGAGCAAAGGGTTGTAGAATCAATTCAGTCACAAACTCTAGTATCAATTAGCAATAAACAAATAACAAATAATGCTGAATTTCATCAGACATTTTCAGAGAAAGATTATGTGATGTCTTTTTGTCAACTATATGCACCTGATTATGTATCCTTAATTCAATCAAGTTACTCCTCGCCTAACTCTTGGATTAGAACAGTTAATGGTGTAGAGCAATCGATTAATTTCAACGCACAAAACAGAGAAGATTTAATAAATGAATTTGAGACAATTATACACGAAACAACACATAGCAAAAATTCATCAAACGGTTTTCTAATTGATCCATCTAATTATATAGTTCTTACCGATCGAGAAAGCCAGATTTCAAATAATTTCTTCAATTCAGATGTTATTGAAAAAATTGTTAGCTTAGAAGCGCAAGAGAAACTTTTTCGATACAAAACATATATTTCTAAACAATCTTCTGTTGGCGCAAATGTTCAGGGAATAGTTGGGCTAATGGATGAATATTCTGCTTATCAAAATGGATGTTCAGCCGCCTTAATTGCATATGACAATGCTTTGAAGAAGAAAGACACAACACTTGCCATTACATTTTTAAAATCAGCTCTTGCAACACATTTTGCATATTACGAATTCAATGTGTTCATTGGAGCATATGTTAAATACGCCCGACTTTATAATTCGGAAGTATACCAACAAATTTTAAGCTTAACTACATTAAAAAAGGCATATTACCTCAATACTCAGAGATTTTTAAATTCATTACAAATCATACAATCGGCTTCCACTCGTTTGAAAGAAAATTATCGGTCTGTAAAATATACTGCTGAATATTACAACAACGCTTATGTTGAATTCGCAAAGGAGTATTTAAAAAATTTTGAAGCTGACTTACAGGTACTTAATTAATACCCTTAAGTTTTTTTAGCTCAAAAACAATTTCATTTTCTAAATTTTTTCTGAGCAATTAAAATCAAAAAACTAATACTAATTTTTCTTCTTCTTGGCTGCAAATTCAACGATAATTCCAATTGTTGGTTGTACAATACCAGAGGCGTTCTCAATTAATTTTGTTTTATAGCGAGAAGAATCATTTGGATCAATAACTGGATTTCCATTTGAATCCGTTTCAACGAGCATTGTTGGCGCTAAAACTGCTTTATAGGCATAAGCATTTTGAATGTCTAAATAAAAATCCATTGAAAACTTCTCTAGAAATATCTTTTTGTCAACCCGAATATTTAACTGATGAAAACTTGATTCTCGTTTCGTATTCAATTGCGTATAATCTAAAATTCCTTGACCGTTAATATCCCAGTTTGCAGCTAATCCAGAAGCGAATGAATACGGTGTATATGGCGCACCACCAGAAAAAAGCCATCGCATTCCTAGTTCCCATCCCTTTTTAAAGCGTTTACCTCCAGTCAAGGATACAATGTGCTTGCTATCCCATGCAGTTGGAACATAATTATCATTTTTATCTTTAAATTCAGAGTTAACAAAAGTGTAAGCCAAAATAGCATAAAAACCTTTGTATAATTTTTGTTGGTATAAAAATTCCATTCCGTATGTTCTACCTGTTGAAATCGACTTTACCTCTTCATTTCCTACAATACCAAAGTCTGAGCCAATATTTGCAAGACATAGTGAGTCTTTTACTGAAAACGGATATTTATCATATGATTTATAAAATCCTTCAAGAGTAAATCGTGCATTTTTCTTACTTAAGAATTCCGTTCCCAAAACAAAATGGTCTGCGCTAATGTATTGAAGTTCATTTTCTTTATTTACTAATTTTCCATTTCCATCTCTGTATCCAAGAATTGTGTAGGAAGGTCATTGGTGGTAGCGCGCTATATTTCCATTTAAAGCCCACTGTTCATTGATGCGGTAGTTTAATGATAAACTTGGTGAAAGTTGGTTTAGTGGATTCATCATGCTTTCGGAAAAAGTATTTATGTCACTTCTCAATCCGAAAGAGAGATTGAATCGTTCATTCAGAAAACCTTTACTTAATTGTCCAAAAATGGCAGCTTTGCTTAAAAATAAATTAGATTCAAAATTAATTTCAACAATAGAATCTTGAACTGTTATATTATTGTAGGTTTTATTGTAATACCTAGAATATTCGTAGGCAACTCCGGCATTTAGTTTCCAACCATTTTTAGAAAAATTATGCTCAAAACGGAATTTGTTTTCAGCTTCGAATGAACTGTAATCAAAAAGTAAATTTTCTGGAATTTCTTCTTCCTTATATTTATACCTTGAAGCACTGTTGTTTAGCATGTTTCTACTTAAAACAATCGTCTGAAATGAGTTTTTGGAATAATGTAGCCAATTAACACCTACAGTATAATTCCATTGATTTTGAATTGGAAGATTTCCCAGAATAAAATTATTTTTTTCTAAAATAGAAGAATCAGTAACGTTATCATTCACCTTTTCATTCAAGCGAAATACATCTATTGCGCCAAGTCCAATGAAAGTCAACTTATTTTTTTGATTAATCTTATAGTTTACCTTATACTGAAAATCGTTGTAAGTAGGAAGAATTGGTAATTTTAGTGCCGCAAATAAAAACTGTAAGTACGATTTTCGCGCAGAGAAAATAAAATCAACTTTTTTTCCGAGAGGTCCGTCTAGTGTTAGCGCAGCATCGCTTGAGCCAAGTGCAAAATTGGTGATGATTGCATCGGGATTGCCGTCTTTTTGTTTAAAAGCCAAGACAGAACTTAAACCATTTGCACGATTTGCAGGAAAAGCACCTGAATAAAAATCTACCTCACGAATGAAATTGACATTTAATAAACCGACTGGTCCCCCACTCGACCCCTGCGTTGCAAAGTGATTTATATTAGGGACTTCAATTCCATCTAAATAAAATTTATTTTCTCCAGGTGAACCTCCACGAATAATGATGTCGTTGCGAAATGTAGCTCTTGATGCAACTCCTGGAAGCGATGCGATGACCTTACTTGCGTCTCTATTTGCACCCGGTAATCTTTCAATTTCAGTAGCATTTAACGTTTTTAATGAGACGGGGGACTCTACTTTACGAATGAAAGGATTTGCTTTTACAATTACTTCTTGTTGTTCAACTATAATTTCCTCTAAAGCAAAGTCCAGGGAAACTGAACGAGCGTTAGTTACTGTAATTTCATTAATTTGAAAAGCATTATAGCCTGAGACAACAACTTTGAATGAATAAACACCTGGCTTTAATCC
>SYKJ01000166.1 GCA_005798205.1 Bacteroidota bacterium
AAAAATTCAATCCGACATAAATTCATGTACCCAAAAAATAGCTACAACTATTGTGAAAATTTCTTACACATGATGTTTGCTATGCCAACTGAGGAATACCAAGTAGACCCAATTGTCGCAAGTGCATTAAATAAGTTGTTGATATTACATGCTGATCATGAGCAGAACTGTTCCACTTCAACTGTAAGAATGGTGGGCTCTTCTCAAGCAAATTTATACTCTTCTGTATCTGCTGGTATTTCTGCTCTTTGGGGTCCACTTCACGGTGGTGCTAACCAAGAGGTAATTGAAATGTTAGAGGAAATCCATAACGATGGTGGAAATGTAGATAAATGGATTTTAAAAGCAAAAGACAAGGAAGATCCATTTAGATTAATGGGATTTGGACATAGGGTTTACAAAAACTTTGACCCTCGTGCAAATATCATCCGTAAGACATGTGATGAGGTTTTAGAAAAATTAGGCATTAATGATCCCTTGTTAGAAATAGCCAAAAAACTTGAAAAAGTTGCTTTGGAAGATGAGTATTTTAAATCTCGAAATCTCTATCCAAATGTTGATTTTTATTCCGGCATCATCTACAAGGCAATTGGAATTCCTACAGAAATGTTTACTGTAATGTTTGCTCTTGGAAGATTACCTGGCTGGATAGCTCAATGGAAAGAAATGACTGAAAATAAAGAGCCAATTGGTCGACCAAGACAAATTTATACTGGTCAAACCTCAAGACAATATGTTGAATTAGCAAAAAGATAAATAAGCACTTTTAAATTTAGTTTTAAGTTATTCTTCTGATAAATTTTCTTTGGTTTTTTCTAACGTCGAATTCGAAATCTTTTCTACTTTAATTATTAATGTAACTTTTTTAATCGAATTTGTTTCTTTAGTGTGAGAACAATAATAAAAAGTGCCAGCCTATTTATTTTATTTCTTTTTCTGAATTCCATTAGTCTGTCTCAAGAAATAAATGCAAATCAAATTATGCTTGAGTGTGGGAATAATTACTTTAAAAATACTGAGACTTCTCAGCCACCTCTGGTTGTGCGAGGTAGATGGTGTAGCGATTTATACTTCTGGTCAACTATTAGTATCGGAGATACTTTAGCAGAATTAGGGTTTTTAGATAATGTATTATTTACAGGAACAGCATTAGCTTTTGATTCCTTAGATAATATACTTGCTAGATATATTTTTGAAAATGGATTCCTTCAAAGAATAGAGCAATATTTCGTTAATGATAGCAATAGCGAATTAAATAATTTGCATCTTCTTATTAATATGAAGAATGGAATTCCACATGGTGTACAAAGATATTACAGTTCGTATACAGGATTAGTAATAGAGAAATCATTTCAAGAAGGAATTCTAAATGGACCTTTTTATTTTAAAAAAGAAAGGGAAGATTATGGTTTAGAGCCATGTGTTGAAACTGGTATTTACCGCATGGGAGTATATGAAAAAACAAGCAAACCTTGTGAGTGGGATAAATAAAAAGATAAATTCCCACTTATAAAATTAATATAATGCTATTCTTCTGATAAATTTTCTTCGTTTCTAGCTTTTTTAGAGCCGTCGTAGATTTCAAATTTTCGAAAACTACATTCTAAATCGCCATTGTAAACCTTTATTTTTCTTGTAGGCTTAAGTCCGATACTTTTCCAACCCTCCTCACTTGAAGAAATAATCCATGCTTCAGAATTTGTCATTTTATGCTTCATCCAAGTTCCTAAAGTATCATACAACTCAGGGATATCTGTTTCCATACGTTCACCATAAGGTGGATTTGTTAAAATAAATAGTTTTTCACCTGTTTTAGTAACTTGATCAAAAGGTAGCACAGCAGTTTTAACAAAGCGCCCAAAACTCATGCTTCTGAAATTTCTACGTGTTTTTAATATCATTTCGTCAGAAATATCGGAACCAATTATTTCACATGGCAAAGACCTAACAATACGTGGAGCACTTCCATAAATCTCGTTCCAAAGAGCGTCGTCATAATTATTCAGATTTTTAAATGCGTAATGTTGACGTTCAATATTGGAGGGAATACCGCTTGCTAAAAAAGCAGCTTCAATTAAAATTGTTCCTGATCCGCAAAATGGATCCATGAATGTTGTTATTCTATCCCAACCAGATTGTCGAATCAAACTAGCAGCAACGACTTCATTCATTGGAGCTTCACCAACTTCCTCTCGGTAGCCACGTTGAAAAAGTGGTAGCCCACTTGTATTTACGGAAATTGTAACTTCATTTTCTTTTATGTATAAATCAAATAGTACTTGTGGTTTTTTTAAATCTATATTAGGACGTTCGTTCTGTATTTCATTAAAACAATCTACAATTGCATCCTTGAGTACTAAAAATGGATAATGTGTATTTTTGAATAAGGAAGAAAAAACGGCGCCTTTTATTGCAAAAGTTTTATTCACTGAAAATATCTCATTCCAATAAATTTCTGCAGCTTTTTTATATAGATCGTCTTCAGATTTAATAAAGAAATGTTCTATCTCTACTAAAATAGAAATAGCGCAGCGGAGATATAAATTCAGAAAATAAACATCTTCCCAAGAACCCTTTATTCTGACTGCACGATTTAATAGTTCTACTTTATCATATCCCAATTCGTTTAGTTCCTCTGCTAATGTTTGTTCAAATCCAAAAAAACATTTTAGTGTTATGTTGAGTTCTGTTTTGTTTGTTGTTTCTTTTGATTTCATTTTAAATTATTATACTCTAAATTTGTACAAAAGAACAAAATTGATCAGACTCAATTACCAGCTTACACTAATATTTATCATTATTGTATTCTTTACAAGTGCACAACAACGCGTTGGTTTGGTTTTAAGTGGAGGAGGAGCATCTGGTATTGCGCATATTGGAGTTTTGAAAGCATTAGAGGAAAAAGGAATTCCAATTGACTTTATTACCGGAAGTTCATCAGGTGCTTTAGTTGGTGGTTTATATGCTTGCGGTTATTCACCTGAAGAAATAGAGGCTTTTGTGTTAAGTCCAAAATTTAAGGATATGGCAGGCGGAATAATAGATGCGAAACATCATTTTTATTACCGGATTGAAGATCCAAATGCCAGTACTTTTAATTTTTCATTTTCACTTGATAGTATTTTAAGAAAATCAATACCAATGAGTTTTTTTACACCAGCTTTAATGGATTTTGAAATGATGCGCACAACTGGCGTAATTGCTGCTTCAAATAACAATAATTTTGATAATCTATTTATTCCATTTCGTTGCGTTGCTTCCGATGTTATAAACAAAAAAAGTACCGTTTTTAAATCAGGAAATTTAAACGAGGCAATTCGTGCTTCGATTACCTATCCTTTGTACATAAATCCGATTAAAATTGAGGGCAAAATCTACTTTGATGGTGGCTTGTATAATAATTTTCCAGTAAATGAAATGTATGCAGAATTCCCGGTGGATTACATTATTGGTTGTAATACAATGAGCAAGGATGTTGTGATAAATGAAAATGACTTTCTTGGTTTATTAAATAGTATGATGACTACTCAAACAAACTATGAATTGCCTTGTGAAAATGGGATAATAATAAGTCCTAATTCAAGTATTGAAACTTTTGATTTTGACAATTCTCGTAAAGCAATTGACGAAGGGTACAATTCCACATTGCGTTATTTAGATTCAATAGCTTTGCATGTAAAGTCGAGAGTAACAAAAGAAGAGTTAAACAAAAAGAGAATTATTTTTCGCTCAAAAATTCCAGAATTGAGAGTTTCGGAAATTACAACAACTTCAATCGGAAATTACAATTTAAATTTCATTAATAAGTCAATGATACGTTTCAAAAAGAACGTATTTTTAAATGAAAGATTACTAGAAAAGCGGTTTTTTAGACTCTATGAATCTCCTTTAATTTACTATATGTTTCCTATTGTAAAGATGAAAAAAGATTCCAGTTTCTCCTTAAATTTAAATGTAAAAAAAGCACATAATTTTAAAATAGATTTAGGAGGTCATTTTTCTTCAAGAGCGGTTAACATGGCTTATATTGGTCTAACATACCGAAATCTTAAAAAGTCGGCATTCACTATTCATGCAGAATCTTATTTCGGAAAATTTTATGGTTCAGCAAAAGCAGATATAAATTTTGAATTACCAGCAATTTTACCC
>SYKJ01000167.1 GCA_005798205.1 Bacteroidota bacterium
AAACAACGGAGTTATGGGAGGATTTGAGTTATTACCAAGTTCAGTTCCAGCAGCTCAAATGGTTTATGACCATGTTGCAAGAGCTATTGCTCCTAGCTTTAGTGGTGAGGTAAATAGTTTTCCTACGACGGTTCTTGCAGGACAATCGCATGCATTAAATTATTCCTTTACTCTTCCAGCAACGTGGGATGAAAATAGCATCACTATTATTGGTTTATTAATAGATCCGCAAGGAAGAATTGATAACGCCGGAAAAGCAACAATTTCAGAGGCCGTTACAAATGGATTTGTTGCTGGTTTGACTTCAATTTCTGGAGAAAATTTAGAGAACTTGGTGTCTATTTTTCCAAATCCTGCAAAAAATTATGCTCGAGTTTCATTGAATTTGCCATCACAATCTAAGGTAGAACTTAGCTTACTTGATGTTTCGGGTAAAATTTTATCATCTTCTAGTTTTGGATCTTTAGATGGAGCGTGCAATTTAGATTTGAATACTGCAAACTACAATTCAGGCATCTATTTTGTTGCTATTTCTATTAATGGAACTAAAATAATTAAGCAGTTGATAATTGACTAAGATATAATTTTAAGAAAGATAAGAGGCTTCCAATTTGGGAGCCTTTTTTTTTAAAATTGTGCTGAAACAAAATCAAAGACTATCTTTGCAAAAAAATATTCATGGCAACAACAGCAGAGATAAGAAATGGTTTGTGTATTCGTCATAACGAAAAACTATTTCAAGTTATAGAATTTCAACATGTAAAACCTGGAAAAGGTCCGGCTTTTGTGCGAACAAAAATGCGTCAAATAGAAACAGGGCGAGTTATTGATAATACTTTTTCTGCAGGACATAAAATTGAAATCGTACGCATTGAAAACCGCGAATACCAATATCTTTATCAAGAAACAGAATCGTATGTATTTATGAATAATGAAACCTACGAGCAAGTAAATATTCCATTAAAGATGGTAGAGAAACCATTTTTCTTGCAAGAAGGAATGCTTGCAAATATCTTGTTTCATGCAGAAGAAGAAACGCCTTTAGTGGTAGAATTACCGATGTATGTAATTTCTGAAGTCACCTATACTGAACCTGGAGTGAAAGGCGATACTGCAACAAATTCTATGAAAGCTGCAACAATTGCAACTGGTGCAGAGGTAAAGGTTCCTTTATTTATTGTAAATGGAGAAGTTATTAAAATCGATACGCGAACAGGCATTTATGTTGAACGTGTAAAAAAGTAATAATGGAAACTAGAAATACTGCATTATCCCATCGTCACATTGCATTAGGAGCTAAAATGGTACCTTTTGCTGGCTACAATATGCCAGTGCAATACGAGGGAGTAAATGCTGAACATGAAACTGTTCGAAATGGAGTTGGGGTTTTTGATGTTTCTCACATGGGTGAATTTATTCTTCGTGGTCCGAATGCTTTGGCTTTAATTCAAAAATTTTCCTCCAATGATGCATCAGTTTTATTTGATGGAAAAGTCCAATATTCTTGTATGCCAAATGGAAAAGGCGGTATTGTTGACGATTTGCTAATTTACAGAATAAATGAAAATGAGTATTTTTTAGTTGTAAATGCCTCAAACATCGAAAAAGATTGGAATTGGATTTCTTCCTTAAATGATTTAGGTGTTGAAATGGAAAATGTTTCCGATAGCTATTCTTTGTTGGCTGTTCAAGGCCCTCAAGCGGCAAGTGCACTTGCATCATTAACAGAATTGAAGCTTTCTGAAATGGTATATTATACTTTTCAGTTTGGAAGATTTGCGGGTATAGAAAATGTATTGGTTTCCACCACTGGCTATACAGGATCTGGAGGTTTTGAAATATATGTCAAAAATGAAGATGCAGAAAAAGTGTGGGATGCAGTTTTTCAAGCTGGAAAGTCGCATGGTATTAAACCTATTGGATTGGCAGCAAGAGATACTTTGCGTTTAGAAATGGGTTTTTGTTTGTATGGAAATGATATTGACGATACAACGTCTCCCTTAGAGGCAGGTTTATCGTGGATTACAAAGTTTACAAAAGATTTTACAGATTCTGAATTTTTACAAAATCAAAAGAAAACAGGTATTCAACGTAAATTAGTTGCTTTTGAAATGGTCGATCGTGGTATTCCAAGACACGATTATCTGATAAAAGATTCTCTGAATAATGTTATTGGAAAGGTTACTTCAGGCACGATGTCTCCAAGTCTTCAGCTTGCAATTGGAATGGGCTACGTAAAAACCGAGTTTTCATCGGTGGAAACAGAAATTTTTATTGAAATTCGAGATAAAAGTTTGAAGGCAAAAGTTGTTGCTTTGCCATTTTATAAGAGCTAGATTCATTTTATTTACATGAGCAATCTGCTTGCCGGGGTTCTTGTTTCCATTGAATCCAATATTCTTGAAAATTTTCAGGTGTCTTAATTAAGGGGCTAATTTCTAGTTCTTCACAAACGGCAATTCCTGAAAGATTTTTTTTGCGTATTTCAATTTCAGGATCATGGTCCCAACCTCCAGAATGATCAAAAGCTGTAGCTGCATCACACTTTTTCTTTACGCGTTTGAAAGGGATGAAAATTTCAAGTTTAACAGAACCTAAATTGTCCATATCAATAGAAGACATTCTAATTTTTTCAAGATCAACTTTAGAATATTTTTTTTCATCAAAAAGTTGTTTTAATTTTTTGCCAACTTTATTTGAAATTAAATTTGACATGCGATGTGCAGTATCGATAATTCCATTACAATTAAATACAAACTCAGGTCCATTGTAATTTACTTTACAAAATGAATCGTTGCATATTATATTTTTTGATTTTTCTTTACAAGAGAAAAGGACTAGAAAAGTGAGTGAGAAAAGTAAAATATGCTTAATCATAATATTTTAAGTTTAAAATTAATAGCAATAAACGTTACCTGTATTTTGCTGTTTTGAAGAATCTAAATAAGTATTTATGAAATATGACTATATTTGGTGGTTTTAAAATATATTTCCTTAGTTAATTTTTAAATTACTTTATGCATTTTATTATAGAGAGTGGTTCAACAAAAAGTGATTGGGTTTTAGTTGATAATAAAAATAAGCAAAGTTTTTTCACTACAATGGGTTTCAACCCATATTTTCATTCATCCGATATAATTAGCAATGAAATAGGGAAAAATAAAGATATAATGGCTATTTCTTCGGAAGTAAAAAGTATTTATTTTTATGGCGCAGGTTGCTCAAGTATCGAAATGAATAAGATTGTGGAACTTGGGTTTAAAAAAATATTTGCCTCTGCTTTTATTTTTGTAGAACATGATTTACTGGCATCAGCATATGCTGCTTACACTGGAAAACCTGTAATTTCTTGTATTATTGGTACAGGTTCAAATTCTTGTTTGTTTGACGGAAAAAATTTGTCAGAGGTTGTCCCTGCATTGGGTTACATCCTTGGAGATGAAGCTAGTGGGAGTTATTTCGGGAAGCAACTTATTTCTAGCTTGTTATACCATCATTTGCCAAAGGAAATTGAAGAGGATTTCACTGCAACCTATAAACTGGATAAAGAGACTTTGTTGAATCGTATTTACCGAGAGCCAAATGCGAATGTATTTATTGCATCTTTTATGCCTTTTATAGCCAAGCACAAAGACGCGCTGTTTTTCAGGAAATGCTAATTGATGGTTTTAGAAAATTCATGGAAATTCATGTTTGTTGCTATGCGGATTACAAGCAGAAAGAAGTGAATTTTGTTGGCTCCATTTCACAAATTTTTGAATTTGAGCTTAAAACTGCAGCAAAAGAACTTGGAATAGAAGTTGGGAGAATTATTCCAAAGCCTGTTCATGCTTTAGTTCAATACCATTTAGATTATGTTCTGAAGTCCCAAATAACTCAATAAAATTCTATTCATAATGAATTTCATTAAGAAATTCTTATTTAAGATTCTTGGCAAGCAAAGGTATTTACTTGTTCTACATAGAGCTTTCTATCTGCTTTATGATATGGGATTTTTAAAAAACAAACAAGCTTTTAAATACCATTATGCTGTAAAGAAAATTATCCAAAAGGATTTTATCGTATTGGATATTGGAGCAAACTTAGGCTACTTTGCGAAAATTTTTTCTCGGCTTGCTGTAAATGGAAAAGTGATTTGTCTAGAACCAATTCCTGCCTTTTTTAACACATTGACTTACTTTTTGGGAAATAAAAAGAATACTGAAATTCATAATTTTGCACTTGGAAACGAAAACGGGCAAATAACAATGGTTCTACCTGAAACAAATGGTTTTATAAGAACCGGATTGCCACATATTTCAAAGTCTAAAGAAGTTTTGTTGAGCCATAAAACACAAGAGGTGGAAATCAAAAATGCAAGTGATTTTATTTCCAATTTCCCTCACTTAGATTATATAAAATGTGATATTGAAGGGTATGAAAATATTGTTTTTGAGGGTTTTAAGTCCTATTTAATGAAGGTAAGACCAATTATTCAAATTGAAATTGGAGAAAATAATATTTCACAAATGCTTCGCTTATTCACAGAACTTAATTACCTTCAGTATGGAATAGCAAATTTTTCTATAATTCTTGAAAAAGGCGATGGCACTCAACAAGAACCAGGGGATTATTTGTTCGTTCCAGCAGAAAAAAAAGAATATTTTGAATTATTGATAAAATGAAAAGGTATCTACTACTTCTGTTTTTAATCCCTCTCTTTTTTTCTTGTAAAAAAGGAACAGGTGAATTTACCATTAAGGGAAAGATTACCGACGAAACATTTTCAACAGGATTAAATGGAGCCGTAATAAAATTGTACAAAGTTCCAGTTGCCTCAAGTTCCAAGATTTTAGTAGAAACACAAACACTGCAAGAAGACGGACTTTATTCCTTTACTTTTCCGAGAGAAAAAACCGAAAAATACATTCTAGAAGTAGAAAAAAATCTCTATTTTTCCTTGAATAAGGAAATTTACTATTCAGACTTAACTGTAAACGAGCCGCTTGTTTGTAATTATGGCACGAAGGCTAAATCATGGGTAGAACTGCGATTTGTTAATCAAGTGCTGCAGCCAACTGATCATTTTCGTTTTATAAAACAAGATGGGCTTGAAGACTGTGATGAGTGTTGTCCTGATACGGAAGAAAATATTTATGATAATCTCTATTTTTCTAGAATCTGTGCCAACAATGGCAATGAAAAGTATTCAATTTTCTATTGGAGTATTGGAACTGCTATTCAAGGATTTGAAGAATGTATCACGGTTCCCTTTGATACTACTTTATTAGAAGTAGTTTATTAATCCCTAAAACTTAAATTGAATTTCTTCTAACAATCGTATATTTAACCTTGAATTAGTCAAATTAATGAAAGAAAACGAAGGAGTTCGAATTAATAAATATTTAAGTGAAATTGGCTATTGCTCACGTCGCGCTGCAGATAAATTAATAGAGGAAAAGCGAATTCTTGTAAATGGAATACTTACCGAAATGGGAACGAAAGTGTCAGAGACAGATGAAATTAGTGTTGATGGCATTAAAATTCAAAAAACCACAAAAAAACTGATTTACATTGCCTTTAATAAGCCAATTGGTATTGTTTGCACAACTGACACAGGTGTTGAGAAAGACAATATTATAGATTACATTAATTTCCCTTCCCGTATTTTTCCCATTGGTCGTTTAGATAAGAATAGCCATGGACTTATTTTTCTTACAAATGACGGAGATATTGTCAATAAAATTCTCAGGGCGAGTAATAATCATGAGAAAGAGTATGTAGTTCGTTTAAATCGTCCAATTACACCAGACTTTATTCAAAGAATGTCAAATGGCGTTCCAATTTTAGACACAACTACGAATAAATGTGCGGTCCAACAAACTAGTAAGGATGAGTTCAAAATAATTCTAACTCAGGGGTTGAATAGACAAATTCGAAGAATGTGTGAATTTCTAGATTACAGAGTAGTCTCATTAAAAAGAATTCGCATTATGAACATTCATTTGGATATTCCATTGGGAAAATGGCGCTACTTTTCGGAGGAGGAGCTGCAAGAATTGAACCGCTTGGTTGAAACTTCAGTAAAGACATTCAAAGAGGAAATCGATGCAGATTCCGATTAGGTTTTTACAGTTTTTTACTCTAGCTCAACTCGAATTATTAATTTATCTCCGCTTTTAGAAATCGATCTTCTATCTACACAATATCCGGGGCAAGCGATGATTTTTTCCTGGTCAACTAACACGAACTGTTGCTTTCGAACTGAATTGGGTACTTTAGCATGTGTCAAGACGTCAGAAATAAGTTTAGATCCCTTCAGACCTAGAGCATGAATGCGATCGCCAATTTTCCATTTGCGAAGGTAAATTTCACCCTTAATTTTATCAGGATTCAAGTAAAAAGTTCGTTTATCAAAAGTTGTAGGAATTACCTTTACAGCTTTAATTTTTACTTTCGGAACTTTTATTTCCAATGAATCGGAATGGTAAAAAACAAGTGATTCAGCTTCGCGAACAACGCAGTTAAAAGGAGAATTTGAAGTTTTCCAAGATCTGCTACTTCCTTTTTGAGTATTGATAAGTTCTAAAATTGAGGGTAAATGAGCAAGGGGAATTTCTAATTTTTTAAAAAGCTCCACAGTTTGATAAACAGGAGTTTTATTAATTTTTTCTAAAGTTATTTTTGAAGTTTTTAGAATCTCTTCTTTCCATTTTTCTAGGTCTTTGGAATCAGTATTCAGTTGTTTTTGAAAAACTTCTTGCATCAAATTAACAGAGGCTGAAAGAGATGGAATTGTTTTTTGTAAAAAAGGAAGGTATTCATTTCTCCAACGATTGCGAGCATAGTCATTTTTAGCATTGCTGCTATCCTCTCTCCAGGAAATACTATTTTTTGTTGCAAGATTTTGAATTACTTCTTTAGGATATTTCAAAAATGGGCGCAAGTAGTTTTCTTTTTTTTCTCTCATTCCGGAAAGTCCAGCCATTCCTGAGTTGCGTAAGAGTTGTAACCAAAATGTTTCCATCTGATCGTCGAAATGCTGAGCTAAAACAAGTTTTGAATTTTTTATATTATTCAACATTGCATTAAAAAAAGCATAGCGAACAATTCTAGCTTCTTGTTGAAGATTACCACCATTTTTTTCTAAGTATTCTTTAAGTTGAATGCTATGAATAGTAAAAGGAATTTTATTTTTGATACAAAAATCGCTCACCAATTTTGAATCTTGCGTGCTTTCTTTTCCACGTAAATTGTAATTAACATGCAAAACGTGAAGGGGTAATTTATTTTCCTTAAGAAGCCAAAGTAAGCTCATAGAATCTAGGCCACCACTGACGGCGACATAATAAAGAGGAGCTCTATTTTTTTTAAAGAAATCAGTAATGTATTTTTGAATATCAGTCTCCATTGAATGCATTTAATATTTTTCCAATTTTTGTTTGACATTCATTGTATTCTTCTTCAGGGTCAGATAGAATTGTAATTGCTCCTCCAACTGCGCAAGAAAGGTATTTTTCTTTTTCATTGTACACCAAGCTACGAATAACTACGTTGAAATCAAAATCGCCATTTGGTAAAATGTAGCCAATCGATCCGGAGTAAATACCACGAGAAAAATCCTCTAATTCATCGATGAATTTCATTGCATTTATTTTTGGTGCACCCGTCATAGATCCCATTGGGAATGTTGCACGAATAATGTCAGTAAATGAGTTTTTTTCATCTACGGTACAACTTACTGTTGAAATCATTTGATGAACGGTTTCAAAGCTGTAAATCGCACATAATTCCTCAACTGAAACACTGTTTTTTTCTGCTATTCTAGAAAAGTCATTGCGAACTAAGTCTACAATCATGATGTTTTCACTTCTTTCTTTTTGGTTTTCTTGCAGTGTTTTTATTATTTTATTATCCTCCATTTTTGATTTCCCTCTGCCTGCAGTTC
>SYKJ01000168.1 GCA_005798205.1 Bacteroidota bacterium
AAAATGACACCAGAAGAAGGCTTGAATGCCTTGACAATAAATGCGGCTTTCGCAATGGGATTAGAGAACAGTCACGGAAAAATTTGCCTTGGTAGTAGTTCCCCAATAATTCTGACAAAACCAATTCCCTCACTTTCTTATCTACCTTATGCCTTTGGTGAAATGAACGTGGCGCAGACTTTTATATGATTATTTTAGTACCTTTGATTGTACATGAAATACTTTCTTTTTATTCTCTTTTTTTATCAAATTTCAAACACAACAGCACAATTTGTTAATGCAGAAAAACAATTGCTTTGGGAAATCAGTGGGAACAAGCAAAAAGAAAAATCATATTTATTTGGCACCTTACACTCAAATGATAAAAGGGTTTTTGACCTAGCTGATTCAGTTTATTTTGCACTTGATAAATCAAATTTAATTATTCTTGAAGCTGACGTATTTGAATTATTCAAAGAAGTAGATTCTCGAAATGATTTGCCAAATACTCTTTTTGACAAAGATGGGAGAGCATATACAGCAACTGAAACAGCAACGAAAACATCCTATGGTGACGAAAACGGAATGCCTCAATTTATTGATGCCTATTTTGAAGCGTATTGTTTGAATGCCGGCAAAAAATTTCTAGCGCTAGAAAAGGTGACTGATCAACTTCAATTAGGTTCGGAGCTTGTTTTTTCAAAGCGGCCTTTAATCAATACTACCTTAAATAATTTTTCTAATGAGAAATTAATAGAGCTTTACCTAAAAGGAGATATCTCAGCCATTGAACGATTTATTCACACAAATTTAGCAGGAGATCCCGAACAATTTGATGCCTTAATAACTTCAAGAAATAAAGAAATGGTTCATAAATTAGATTCTATTTTGAAGATGCAAAGTTCTTTTTTCTGTGCCATAGGTGCAGGTCATTTTGCAGGTTCAGATGGCATAGTAAATCTTCTTCGAAAAAAAGGCTACCGCCTAAGACCTGTTTTGTGGTCAATAAGTGAGCGTAAGACAACGGCCAAGAAAACAGTTCAAACATTTCGTAATTACATATACCAAGATTCAGTGAGTGGGCTTATTGCAAATTTTGCTGGCAAACCCTTTGAAGAAAAAAATAAAGATGGAAGCATTCAGTTAATATACAGAGAATATGGCCAAGGAAATACCTACTCTATTGACTTGTTACCAAATGACTCTACTTTATCTTTCGAACAAATAGCATCTATATACATAGCAAGTCCACAAAATATGGAAACTAATAAAATTATATTAGACGATGGAACAATTATTTACGAAGGGCTTTCGGATACCTACCCCGAAGGATTAAATTGGGTGCGTATATTGTTCAGTGAAAAGTATTTTGCTGTAATTAAAACTTACGGAGGTAATAAATTTCTACATTCAAACCGCCCTAAGAAATTTTTTGATAATGTTTGGTTTGAATAAATTATTGAAGAATTGCTTAAGTTTTAGGATAAGATTAGTATGAAATTTATAGATCAAATAGCTAATTACATAAAAGAAAATGATTTCGAGTTACGAAATCTTACGGTGGTTTTGCCTTCGGAGAGAGCTACAAAATACTTAGCACAAGCGCTCTATACTTGCTTTGGAAATCCGATTTTTTCTCCTAACATAATTACAATTGATCGTTGGGTAAAAACACATTCCTTGCCTATTGTTAATCGCACCCGACTACTGCTCAATTTATTTGAAATGTACCTCGAAACAGAAGAAGGAGCAAATGATAGTTTCGAAGAGTTTTTAACTTGGGGTCCAATTATCCTCAATGATTTTGATGAGATTGATCGTTACATGCTAGATCATGAGCAAGTTTTTAAGAATTTGAGAGATATAAAGGAACTTGAAAGTTGGAGAATTGACGAAGAACAGTATTCTCAATCGCAACTAAAATTTATGGAATTTTGGGATCGGTTACCAAATTATTACAATCGACTTCATAAAAAACTTAGTGAAAAGCAACAAATTAGTATCGGATTAGCCTACCGAAAATTAGCAGAAAATACAAATGCCGTATTAAACGGAAATGAAAAACAACATTTTATATTTGCAGGATTTAATGCGCTTTCAAAAGCAGAGTTAACAATTATAAAAAATCTTACGAAACAAAAAAAAGCGTCTTTTCTAATCGATGCAGATCTTTACTATCTCGATAATCCAATTCATGAATCTGGGCATTTTATCAGAGAAAATTTAAAATCCTTAGAAATTAATAAAGCTCATTTCATCCAAAACAATTTGTTATCAAAAACCCTTGAAATTAATTTAATTGAATGCGCACAACACACCGGACAAGTTAAAGTTGCTGCGACAGAACTTTCAAAATTAAGTCCTGCTGATTTAGAAAGCACGCTCGTTTTATTGGCTGACGAAACCTTAATTAGCTCCATGGTAAAAAATATTCCACTCTCCGTTGGAAAAGCAAATATTACGCTCGGGCTTCCCTTGAATCAAACACCCATTAAAACCTTAGTGGATTTAATTTTTGATATTCAAGAAAATAAAGTTCGCTTTAAATCGAATGCTATTTATTACAAAGATTTACAACGTATCATAAATCTTCCATTTACAATTGCCGCAATAGATGCTCAAGAGAAGCAAAAATTAGTTTTTCTAGAGCTTGAAACGATTAGACAAAATAAAATTTTTCAAAATTTTAAAACTCTAGATATTGGTAAACAAAGTGCTAGAATAATTCAGCTCCTTACTATGAACTGGCAAAATGACTGGCAAAATGCAATGACGCACATTCGTTCACTCAACAATGTTTTTCTTGAAATACTCGGAGCGGACAATGAATTTGAGCGAAATATAATTCAAGTATTCGATGAGTCTCTTCTTGAATTTGAACAAATAATTACAGGAGGAATTCCAAAAATTGCTTTGCGTAGTTTTAAATTACTTTTTTTTCAGCATTGGAGTGGAAAAAACATTGCCTATCACGGCAATCCGACTCAAGGGCTTCAAGTAATGGGGCTTTTAGAGAGTAGATTATTAGATTTTGAAAACCTCATCATAATTGGCTTAAACGAAGGTAAATTACCAAATACAAATCCAATTTCTAGTATTATTCCAATGGATTTGCGGTATGCACTTGGTCTACCTTCTCATCGCGATAAACAAGGATTGTTTGCCCATCACTTTTACCGTCTTTTGCACCATTGCAAAACATTTACTGCAACCTACACAACAGCTGTGGAGCAAATAAGCAGTAATGAAGCGAGCAGATATTTATTGCAAGTCCAACTTGAATTATCAAACTATAACAAAAAAGTTAAAATCAATAAACATTTCTATTCTGTTCCTTTTCCTGAAATACAGACTCTTCCCGCAACTATTGTAACGAAACAAGACAAAATTATCGAACGATTGGATATCTTTTTTGAAAGAACTATTTCAGCATCTGCGATTAACAAATACCTTACATGCCCGCTTGATTTTTATTACCGCTACATCGTAGAATTTGGAGAAGAGAAAAATGTTGAAGAAGCTCTTGAAGCAAGTACTTTTGGGTCCTTAATTCATAAAACACTAGAGCTTTTGTTTCAACCTTTTGCACAAAGAGACAGCAAAGGAGAAGCAGTATTACCGGCTCCAAAAAATTTAACTGCAAAAGATATTGTTATAATGATGCAAGCGTATAAATCTATTTTGCACGAACAATTTTTAAATTATTATAATGGTGACGAACAACTTTTTTTAAAAGGGAAGAACTTATTGAGCTACGAAATGGCATTGCAAATAACATACAATGTTCTGTTGAAAGAGAAAAATTTTATTGAAAGCACAGATGAACTTGTTTTTATTGAGCAAGTGGAAGCGGAAATGGCAACCTCTATAACAATCAATCTTAATGGGGAAGAAAAAAAAATAAACTTTAAGGGTTACATCGATAGAATTGATCGCGTGGGCGACAAATACAGGGTGATTGACTATAAAAGTGGAAGTGTAGATAAAACCCATGTGCTTTTTTCATTAAAAGAGAATGACTTAAATCATTCTTTTGCTTCGTGTAAACATGCATTACAATTGACTCTTTATTGTTTATTTTTTAAGGAAAAATACAATTGCTTACCCGATGTCGCGGGGATTAATTCATTAGTTAAATCAGAATATCTTTTTGAATTGACCTACAGTAAAGGTTCCGGAATAAAAGGAATTACAGAATTATTTGGTGAACTTGTAGAGGAATTTGTTAACGAACTTTATAATTTAGATTTTCCATTTATACACAAAGAGGACTCAAAATATTGTTCCTATTGTAATTAAATGGTGTATTCAAATTATTGCTACATATTTAAATCAATACAACTCTAATTTTAGAGCAGTTCGGTAGTCTTTAATTTCTTCACGATTGATCTTATGCTCTGCATTTTTGAGTAAGTTCAATAAGTATAATAAATTTTCCTTATCTTCAATTTCGATTGGATATTCGTTTCCTTCTTCATCCTCATCGTATTGCGCTTGAACATCAAAAACATTGTTTTCTGTAATAAATTCATGTGTTAAACGAAGAACTTTTACAACCAAGGGGTCCTGTTCTTTTAATGCTAATTCGCGCAACTCTTTTATATTATCAACTAATTTTGTAGCTTTTACACCACTTTTTTCAACACTTGCAATTATTAGATCTAATTTTTCGTTAGCAGAAATAGTCTTCATAAGAATTTAAATTTAGAATACAAATTTAATGCGTTTACTTGGATTTGCAACATTTGAGTACCGAACAATTAAGATTTATATTAAAAAAGAAAACTTAAATTTGTAACATGCATTTTTTCCTTGAAGCATTTGGGATAGGATTTTTACTAAGTGTAATGGTCGGTCCCGTATTTTTTGTCTTGTTACAAACAAGTATTACAAAAGGCATTCGTGCAGCACTGGCTCTAGATTTGGGTGTTTTAATCAGCGACATTTTATATATACTTTTTGCATTGATTTTTGTGGATCAAATAGCTGAAATGAGCACAGGTAAAAATAAACTTATCTTTGGCTTTATAGGAGGTTCAATTTTTGTAGTATATGGTATTTATTATTTTTTTAAAAAATCGGTCTTATCTGATTTATCCTCTGAGGCAGATAAAACAAATGTGGACGAAACAGAAGCAACAAAAGATTATTTTTTACTAGCACTCAAAGGTTTTATCTTAAATATTGCAAATCCAGCAGTAATTTTTTATTGGTTGAGTATTTTATCTTTAGCAGCTCAATCTCCTCCAAAATATTTTGAAAATGAAACAAATGCAATTTTAATTTTTATATCTATTCTATTGCTAACCTATTTTGGTTTTGATGTTTTGAAAATTATCGCTGCCAAAAAACTCAGACCACTAGTAAATCAAAACTTATTAAATGCCTTGAATCGATTTATTGGACTAATTTTTTTTATTACTGGATGTATTTTGATCATCAGAAATTTTGTAAAAGTTTTCTAGCTTCGTAAATTATAGTTGAGCTATGCCTAAAATTATTTTCTTATTTGTTATAGTAATTGCAATGAATTCGACTTTTTCTCAAAAAGTCGAAAAAGAAAATTTAACTCAAAAAGTAAAATTATTTTGGGATATGGGGAATCAAAAATTGCAGGCAACGGGCTCATATTACACAAATAATCTCAGAGGCAATACAACTGAAATGCATGGAAAATGGCTTTTTTATTCATATGACGGAATTTTAGAGGAAGAACGCAATTATTATCGTAACCGAATTCATGGCTTGCAAACAATTTATTTTCCGAATAAAAATATAAAGCAACAAACTTATTTCAAATTTAATGTTCCAGACAGTTCCTTTAAAGAATGGAATGAGGATGGAAAACTTCTTGTGGCGGGAAATTATGATCTTGGAAGTCCTGATGGAATATGGGAGTATTTCTATGAAAACGGTAGAAAAAAATCAATCGAAGAAGTTATAAATGACACTATCTATATTCGTTCCTATTTTGAAGATGATTCTTTGAATAAACAGACTATCTCAAATGGCAATGGTTTTATTAACACATTTTACTTGAATGGTGTAGCAAAAGAATTGTACTCGTTTAAAAATGGATTAAAGACTGGCTTATTTGAAGAGAGAACTGCAAATGGAGAGCTTTCTATTAGTGGTTTCTTTAATGTCGGTAAAAAAGATAGTGTATGGAGATTTTATAATTATTTGGGGAATCTCGAAAAAAAGATAGCATATAAAAATGACTCACTTCATGGAGAATACCTTGTTTATTATGAAGATCAATTAATTAACACTTCTGGAACTTATAAAAATGGCAAAAAAATTGGAGAATGGATTTGGAATTTCTCAAGTGGAAAAACTGAAATGATTGGCTCATTTGAGGAAGACTTACAACAAGGAAAATGGACTTATTATTATCCTTCTGGAGAAGTTTCATACACTGCTAATTTTGATCAAAGCAAGAAAGTTGGAGAATGGATTTACTACTTTAAAGACGGTAAAGAGGAAAAAAAGGGGACATATTCAAATGATTTAAAGCACGGACTTTGGGAAACATGGTATGAAGATGGATCAACACTTATGTCAGGAAATTATAAAAATGGCAAGGAAGAAGGTGAGTGGTTTAATTTTTGGGAGAATGGCGTTTTGAAAAATAAATCAACTTTTAAAAATGGACAATTAAATGGTAAGTGGTATTCTTATACGCCAGAAAAAATACTTGTATGCAATGGTGCTTATAAAAATGGATTAAAAACTAGCGAATGGAAGAATTATTACAATAATGGTAGAATAAAAGAAATCATAAACTATAAAGTATTTTTAATCAAAAATAACTCCGCTGATATTTCAATTATGGGAATGGAAAAATTGCTGAGTGAGCCTCACGGGAAATACCAGGCTTTTTCACAACTTGATTTTCTACAAAAAGCAAAAGGAACTTATAAGAAAGGTCAAAAGCATGGTGTCTGGTATGATTATTATCCTGGAGGTATTGTGCCAACAATAATTTCAAGCTATAAGAATGGAGAATTACATGGACTATTCCAACAACTTGGAAGACGTGGAGAACTTGTATATGAGATAAGCTATAAGAATGGTCTAAAAGATGGCTGGTTCATAGCATTTGATTCAAATGGGCAAGAGAGAGTTAGAAAAATGTTTCAAAAAGGAATAGAATTAAAAAAACAAGTGAAAGGAAATATATTCGAGCCTTAACTAACTCAAACTTTCAATAAATAAAGTTAATTCCACAAAATCGTCAACTGACAATTGTTCCGGACGCTCGTTGGTAAATTTTTCAGGAAGGTTATTCCCTTTTAAAAGTTGTTTGATTGAATTACGAAGGGTTTTTCTTCGCTGATTAAATCCCATTTTTACCACTTGAAAAAAAAGCTTTTCGTCGCAATCTAGTTTATCTCTTTTGTTTCTCGTGCAACGGATTACACCTGATTTCACTTTTGGTGGAGGAAAAAAAACATGTTCATCTACCGTAAAGCAGTAATGAATGTCATAAAATGCTTGTAGAAATACACTAATAATACCATATTCTTTTGTCCCTGGTTTTTCTGCAATGCGAATTGCCACCTCTTTTTGAAACATGCCCATTATTTCAGGAATTTGATTTCGGTATTCTAAACATCGAAACAAAATTTGAGAGGAAATATTATACGGAAAATTCCCTACCACACAAAACGGTTCAGTGCCCATAATTTCTTGTAGATTGATTTTCAAAAAATCGCCAAAAAATATTCGTTCCTTCTGTTTTGGATACGTACTTTTTAAAAAATCAACAGACTCTGAATCAAGTTCCAAAAAAGTGAGATTCAAAGATTTATCGTTTAAAAGAAATTCGGTTAATGCTCCCATGCCAGGACCAAGTTCTAAAACATTTTTACAATTTTGATGATTCGTAAGTTGAGCCGCAATTTTTTCGCAAGTCCCTTTATCCTTCAGGAAATGTTGTCCGAGGTGTTTTTTTGGTCTAACAGACATGCTACTTGAATTCTTCAATTACTGTTAATATCGTTCTAAAGGCGGCAAAATATCCTTCAAATTTTTCTGAATGTTCCTTTTGTAATAGTGGAGCGTGATTCTCTCTGTACTTTTTTAATAAAGTTTCTGATGCACAGAGATACATAACTGAAAAATTCGCTCCTTCTTTTTCATCCCCTTGAATTTTAGAAATTTTTGCTTCCATAAAACAAGAAGTTGCCATAACATCTGGTATATGTTTTGATCGCATCCATAATAACCACTCCTCAGATTTTGAGGCATCTAAACTTACAGTCACATTGTAAAGAATCATATCTAACAAAGGTATTCATTTATTAAAGATTAAATTTCATGTGAAAAATGTTAAATAAACAAAATAGAAATTTTTTCTACCTAAATAATATTAACTACATTTGAAATATAAACTAAAAACTAAAAACTAAAAACTATGAAACTAATTTTACTTTCCATCACTTTTGTTTTACTTTTTGCAACTACAGGTACTGCTCAATCGTGCACTCCTGGAGCGAATTATGCAGATTCTTCTTACGGAGTTTGGCCAAATATCGCAACAAACTTACCAATTGCTACACAAAATGTACCTTATTCTGCAGTTATCAATTTCAAAGTGCCTGCTACTGTTACTGCTGAATTAGATGAAACAGGTCAATTTGTCGGAACACCTATTCAAGATTTTGAAGTTACAGGAGTTAACGGTTTACCTACTGGTTTTAGTTATGCTTGCAATATTGCTACTTGTCAATATTTAGGAGGAGAAAATGGCTGTGCTTCTATTTATGGCACATGCGCAACAACGGGAATTTACCCTGTAACAATTGATGTAGACGCAACTGTTTTAGTATCACTTCTACCTGGTATTCCTCCAATCCCAGTTGTTCAAACTGTTTCTTTTGATGGTTACTTTATTGAAGTTGGAACAGCAGGTACGATCGTGCAATTTATTGAGCCAATCACTGCATTTCCTAATCCAGCAAATGAAGAAATAAAAATTCAAGGCATCACTCCATCCATGCAAGCAAATGAGATTTCTATAGTGAACATTGAAGGAAAAGTTGTCGCAAATAGAAAAATGACAAATACAACAAATTTAACCTTTGATATCTCTTTACTTAAAGCAGGAATTTACTTTGTGAATGTTAGTCTAGCTAATGGAATCGAAACAATTAAATTCGTAAAGCAATAAACTCAAACTATTTTGAAAATAGAAATTAAAAGGGGGGAGTTTTAGACTCCCTTTTTTTATTTGTAAAAATTCATTTCGTCAATGTATCTAAAAACTGGTTCAGTTAGTAAATAACGCACATCTTTTTTGTCTTTTATAGCTTGACGAATGAAACTAGAAGAAACTTTCATAACAGGAGCGTCCTCACAAAACACAACATTTGCATGAGATTTGTAATCATTAATTAACGCTGC
>SYKJ01000169.1 GCA_005798205.1 Bacteroidota bacterium
CGCGCTAACCAACTGCGCTACTGGGCCTTACTTTGCGAAGCCAAAATTTATTTCAACTCCGTTGCGTCCCCAACGGGATTTGAACCCGTGTTAACGCCGTGAAAGGGCGACGTCCTAGGCCACTAGACGATGGGGACTACTAGGTAAGAGTATCGGTCCAATTGGGCAGATCAAAACTAGTTAAATGGGATGATTTACATATGGAAATAATCAATAACTGCACACAGGAAGTTATAGAGAGGGCGGCCAAAGCTTTAAAAGATGGACACCTGGTGGCATTTCCAACAGAGACCGTTTACGGACTAGGTGCAGATGCAACAAATAAAAAGAGCGTAAGTAAAATCTATTCTGCAAAAGGCCGTCCAGTAGGACATCCATTAATAGTTCATATCTCATCCATTAGTCAGTTAGATAAATGGGCAGTAAAAATCCCAGATTATGCATTAAGACTCGCTCGACAATTTTGGCCTGGACCCATGACATTGATTTTGAGTAGAAGTGATTTAGCTGACGATTTCTTAACGGGTGGTCAAAGCAATGTTGGCCTAAGAGTTCCTGAACAACCCGTAGCCCTTGCTTTATTAAAAGAGTTTGAAAAAATAGGAGGGAGTGGGGTTGCAGCCCCGAGCGCAAATAGATTTGGCGCAGTCTCTCCAACAACAGCAAATGCAGTGAAAGATGAGTTAGAAAATTTCTTAAGTAAAGAAGATTTAATTCTAGATGGAGGTCGATGCTTGATCGGAATCGAATCTACTATAATTGACTGTACTAAAGCGTTGCCTAGGGTTTTAAGGAGTGGTGCGATAACTAATGAAATGGTTGCGAAAGTTTGTGGTTTAGAACTGTCAACAAATACTGAAGGTAGCATAGTAAAAGCACCTGGAGTATTAGAGTCACATTATTCTCCAAATGCAAAAGTGATATTGGGCTCGATGGCAAAAAGTGGAGAAGGATTCATAGCAATGTCAGATATCCCAACTCCATTTGGAGCAATAAGATTGGCTTCACCAACAACAATTCAAGAATACGCTAGAGATCTATACGCAGCATTAAGATTATGTGATAAAAAAAACCTAAATAAAGTTGTAATTTTGTTACCTCAAGGTGAAGGTTTGGCAGTAGCAATAAGGGACCGGGTAACTAAGGCAGCTGCGGGTAAGTAATTCGATAATTTTGTATTAGACTTATGAGTCTGCGTAGTTGTATAGGTCAAAATTGGGGCCTTTAGCTCAGTCGGTAGAGCAACGGACTTTTAATCCGTGGGTCGTCGGTTCGATCCCGACAGGGCCCACTTACAACAAATTAACCTAGGAAAAATGGAGCCCATGAAAAAGTTACTCTTAAAAATAACTATACTTTTCTTCAGGTTAAAATTTTTCTTTCAACATCCGATCAGAAGTATAATTCACATTTTAGCTCGTAAGAATGACTACTCAAAAATAACAATCGATGAGATTAAAAGATATTTGAAAAATCCAAAAGTCATCGTAGAAGCGGGTGCATCAGACGGAATAGACACTTTGAATTTTGTTCGAAATTTTCCAAGTACAACTGTATTCGCTGCAGAGCCTATTAAAAAACAATTTGATTTCTTGGTAAGTAAGTTCATTACTTTTAGTAACATAAAAATTTCACAAGTTGCATTGTCTGATAAAACAGAGTCCGTAAATATTTTTGTTGGAAAAAACACTGGCGAGCTTGGTGGAATGGGATCTAGCTCAATTTTAAAACCCTCTTTACATATAAAATATTTTCCAGAAATTACATTTAACGAAATTCAAGCAACATCAGCTAAAACTCTAAAAAAATTCTTATTAGACAACAATATTAAAATTGTAGATTTACTTTGGCTCGATATACAAGGAATGGAACTGTATGTAATGAAAGCGTCACAAGATACAATGCGAGAAAAAGTCAAATTTCTGCATTTAGAAATATCACGTGTTAAATTTTACGAAGATATGCCATCAGAAAAAGAGGTTCGAAACTTTTTACAGTCTATCGGATTTGAATGTGTAATTGACCGAGTCGGTGCGATTTCTGGTAATGCACTTTTTGCTAATCAGCAGATTGACTAATAAAACTCAAATAAGAAATTTTTTCGGAAGCGAATTTTCAATAAAAATACACAAAGCATGATAAATCACAATATGGCATTCCTGAATTTTATGTGTTTCATTAACAGGCACGGGAATAATTACATCTATTTCGTTACTTAAGTTTTGAATGGCCTTTTCGCTAGTTAGTGCAATTGTTTTCATTCCAATAGCATGTGCTTTATTAAACGCCTGATTAACATTTTTTGACTTGCCACTAGTGGTAATCCCAAGCAATACAGAGCCGAATTCTCCATATGCCTCAACTTCACGGGCAAATTGTTCCTCAAAAGAATGGTCATTACTCCAAGCACTTGATACAGCACCATTAGTTCCCAAGGTTATTACTTTTAAAGGTTTGTGTTCTCTAGTAAAGAAATTAACTAACTCTCCTGCGAAATGTTGTGCATCAGAATGAGACCCACCGTTTCCACAAACCAAAATAGATTTTCCATTTTCAACTGCCGATAAGAGCACGTTAGCAGCGGATTTAAAAACTTCAGCAAACTGTTCGTTATTAAGCGCTTCTAAATTGGAAATAGAATCATTGATATAGTTGTTAAAATTCACTTTAGATCCATTCTATTAGATATTGAATTTTAACTTAAATTAATGTAATAATCAAATATATAAAAGCGTAATTTTTATGAACAAAACTTGCTAATAAGTTTGAAATTTATCAATAAGCCATTAATCATGTATTAATGCAACAATTTTTTTAAATTTAATGTGACTGATTAGTTTCCTATATATCCCAATAATTGAATTAGATTCCATATTCATTCCATCAAAACTAGTAGCTTTCCATGCCCCTAGACCTACATCAACTAAAGTAGTGTAATTAAAAGTGATTCCAGCGGTTGCAATAAAAAATCCACGAATGCAAGCATTATTTCTTCGGCTTAACAGTTCCTCATCATTAATTTTATGATTTTTGAATATCCAATTTGATACATCTGCCCAAGAAGAAGCCTTATCAACTACCCCAAGCAAGTCAAACCCACAATCAGCCATTACAAGACTCGGCTTCATAGCAAAAGCTGATTCTAAGCCTATAGTGCTACCAAATGTGATTGTTCCGACAGAATTATCTAATAGTTCGTATGATGATATTGGTTTTTTTGGCCCAATAACCCTAGTTGATTCTGAGTCCTTAATAGTTAGCCAACCACCTTTTTGACTATCAGACTTATTCTCTAAATTTGGATGAAGCCTTATAACAAGCTCGAAAATATTTTGTTCATTAAAAATTTTCTGTAAGTTTTTTACACACTCTAATTGATCACCTAAAGGCTCGTTCCATTCATCCCAAAATCCAACAGCTTCATCATCAGATGAAGAAAAGTAAACAAAGTAAGGTTTACTAATTTTGAAATGTTGTTTAGTCTCAGTGAAAAATGGCCTTAATCTACTTCGCAGTTCGGAGAAATACTTTGAGCCAATTTCTATGCGATTTTCAAGAGGAAAATCTGAATTTTCCCAATGATCAAGCATAACTTTTTGATTATTTTTTCTGCTGTGAAAACCTTCTTCGCGCAAAAAATAGCGGTTCCGTGTAGTTTCAAAAAGTATAACTTGTACGCCTTGAGCTCGAGCGGCATCCCATACAGCTCTCTCATGTAAAAAACGACCATTAAATAAAAAAATACGATCTATACTATTATTAATTATGTAGTTAGTAACGGCATTATAAATTTGTAGATATGACTCAATAAGAATTCTAACAAGAAGTATATTTTCGCTTAGATCTAGATCTCGATTTTTTGTTAAAGTAGTGATTTCGTTTGCTAAAGCAGCACCAGGTTTAATATTCAATACATTAATATCTTTGAGCATTGAAATGTTTGGAGTCTCACTGATAGCATTAACTAAATTATCTGTCATTGTTAATACCCAATTATGATCAATTTTAATTTCACTTGTAAAATTCACTACAGCAGCATGTTTTATCAATTTATCAAGAGCTTTTGGGCATTTTCTACTTATATTTTCAAATCCAATCGACATTCTGCCTGGATATTTTGTCCTAGATCCCCATAAACAATAAAACATCTCATCACCTGCCAAACTATTTTCTTTTAGAATCTCAAGTGAAGTCGCAAAATGAATAGAACCAGACGCAAATTGAAAAATAGCTGTTTTCATAATTAATCTTTCCTATTATTTGCTGACAAAATTGTGAGCACCCTTCATGAGTAAATGTTATTACTTGCTTCAACTATGAATTTTGCTCGATTTAAATTATTTTTACAATATTCACCATAATTCTTAAGGCTTAAAATATTCTCAATTTGACTTCTAAAAAGCTCATCTTTATCTATTAAACAATTTATAACATTTGATTTTCCATTATGTTCCTTCAATTCTATAATTCCACTTACAAAATCCCATTGAATGCCAGCGCGTAATCCCAAGATTTTTCCAGTTTTGCAAGTGGGAATAGGCAAGATACTATATTTACTCTCTAGCTTGATATCTTTTGCTTCTGATTGAATTGTGCAATTAAAAGTGCACTCAACTAATGACCCATTATTTGAGAATTTAGTATTCGTAAAAAAAATATGATCAGCAAAAGATCGGTCAAAAATTGTTAACAAAAAATCTAAGTCGTGGCTAAGGGAAAGAAAAGCTCCACCCCCAGTTGGTTTTGATAAGTAATGATTTTCCATGCTCCGAAATGGATTCATCAGTGATAGTTCTTCACTAAATACGGTGGTACAAGATTTGATTTCACCGAGATAGCCTATATTATCTTTGATAAAATCTTTAAATGGATGAAAAGTCATTTGATATCCTGTTAGTACTGGGACATTATTAATTTCGGCAAGGTTGATTATCTGCAATGCTTCAACAGTTTCGACCGTTAACGGCTTTTCAATAAGTATTTTTTTAGAAGTAGTAATTAGCTTGTGTACATAGAAGTAATGTGAATCAGGTGGAGTTGCTATAATTACAAGTTCCCAGGTTTTTTCTGCAAGCTCTGCAATTGTATTAATTTCACTGGCATTATAGAATTCGACTGGATTTATAGAAAAATTTTCATGATGTAAATCATCTGAAATTAAGCCACGTTTATGATGACCTCTGTAGATAAAGATCTTTGCATTGTTACCCAAAAATTTATGTAGAACTCGTAAATGCCTTTGACCAGCAGAACCAAGCCCGATAATTAAAAAATTCATAAAACTTGATTTGGTATTTTAAACCATAAGGGCCATGCAAAATTTTTAAGTTTATCACTAATTAATTCTAGATCGTGAAAAGTATCTATATCATGGGAGAATTCATTTATAATAAATGGTAGTATTTTTTTACCTGCAGTGTTACCAAATTTTGTAATTGTTTTAAATGGAAAAACATCTACATAACCATCTTGATAGTATGTTTGAGGTAGCAATTGACGCGGCGCGTTACTGGGATTAGTCACTCCATTATAGGCGCTTTCAATTACTGGTACAGCACTACCATCATTATTGATTACCCACATTTTATATGGAATTTCTGTGGATAATTTCATTGACCTTAATGAATCATATTGATAATTCTCATTAAAAATTGTTATTGCTTTGTCTATTGTTTCTGGGTTTCTTAATGGATGACTTGGCCGTAAAAATATAAATAAACTCTCTTCGCTCAATTCTGAAAAAACATACTCGATTGCGTGCGAAAGCAATTCATTATCTCTTGATGTGTCAGAAGCCATGGACTCTGGACGAATAATCACTTTTGCACCGTAGCTACAGGATATTTCCGCAATTTCAGGATCCTCAGTCGATACATAAACCTCATCAACTAATTCACTTCTAATCGCACAGTCAATTGAGTAAGCAATCAGTGGGACTCCAACTAAATTTTGAAGATTTTTCCTAGGAATAGATTTTGAACCACCCCGCGCAGGGATAATTGCAATCTTAGGTTGCTTATTTTTAGAAGTCTTTGACACGACGAAGTTTTTCCAAAATTGGAACTTCTTCACTTAAGACATGCTTAGTTCCACCACCACTAACAATTGGAATACTACGAATATATTTCACAACTCTTTCCATGCCCTCTGGCTCAAGTGAGGCTGATTGGTCTGACCCCCACATTGCCCGGTCAAGTGTTATGTGCCTTTCAACACACACAGCACCATATTTTGCAACCGCAATTACACTTGGCATTACACCAGCCTCATGGCCCGAATATCCGATTGGGTAATTTGAAAAGTTCTTTTTTAAATCCTCTATCCATGATAGGTGCAACTGCTCTTGTTTTGCTGGATAAACTGAAACAGCGTGCATTAAAATGGTGTTTTCAGGATCAAGGAGTCCGACAGCAGTTTTGATCTGATCCAAATTACTCATGCCAGTTGAGAGAAATACTGGCTTTCCAGTTGCTTTCATACCTTTTAACAGTTCTTTATCAGTCAAACATGCAGAAGCAACTTTATGAGCTACAATATCAAATTCCTGAAGAAATTCTAAGCTTTCATTGTCCCATGAAGACGCAAACCAAGCTATTCCGCTCTTCTTACAATATTTATCGATTTCAATAAAATCACTACGGTCAAATTCTAATCCAAACTTTAAATCTCCATTTGTATTGCCAAAAACACTATCACGCGGCCGAGCTAACTCTTCTGGTGTAAACACTATTTTGAGTGTGCGCTTTTGAAACTTTACAGCATCAAATCCAGCTTTAACCGCTTCATCAATTAATTTTTTAGCGATTTCTAAATCACCATTATGGTTTATTCCGATTTCAGCAATCATATAAGTTGGCGAGATTTCTGATACTAATTTTGATCCTACTTTTACAGAACCCATTTTTCCAACTTTCTATATTTACAATACTTGAATATCTTATATCACTTTATATTTTTTACGCGCAAAACCCACCAACATTAACTCTCTTGACCATCTAAGAAATGGGTGTTTTGTTCTCACTGGAACAAATAGCGCTAAAAAAGCACAAAATTTATTTGCCACCGGGTATTTCCATGTCAATGGTAGTTGCCTAAACCTGTAGGTATCGATTTCAGCTGGATCTAGCATTGAAAGGAGCAAATTCATTGAACGTCGAGACATAGGTCTCACATGTGTAAAATCATCAAAAAAAGTTTTGTAATTCACCTCCCAGTCTGGAGTTAAAATAAGTAATATTCCGCCAGGCTTAAGAACCCTAAACGATTCAGTAATAAAAGATAATGGATCAAGCATATGCTCAATTACACTTTTTGAATAAACAACATCAAAAATTTCACTTTTGTATGGCAGTTTACCATTTTCTAAATTCACGTATTTAAAAGGTATTTTTTCTTTTTTGCATGCAATTTCACTTATTTTTGAAATATCGCATCCAAACACATCTATTCCGGCTAAGCGGAAGCCATTTAAAACATCCGGCCTCCCAACACCAACTTCTAAAAGCTTAGCACCAACTGAAATATCATGAAGATGAGTCAATCGTTTTGCTAGTTTTGCTGGATAATCAGTTATTGGCCTTCGCTCCAAATCATATTGAACCGCAACGTAATCTTTAAGCATAACGCAACTCACTTTCCGATAATCACTTAATTCAAAGAGCTATATAATATAGTTAACTACAATACACTTTGGTAGCATTAAAAATGGGACGTTATAGGTTATTTCTGAATCTTCTGCATGAATTGGTATGATTGAATTGTGAAAAGTGATAAAAATAAGGGAAAAGTAATCTATTGGTTGCAGCCTAAAGAGCTGCTTAATTTTGTATACGTTCATTCTAGGAGTTTTGTTTCAGATTTCAGTAAACAAATGAGCGCTAAAGACAGGGAAAATCAAATTTATAGAGAGCATATTTATATTGAAAAAGATGAACTTTTAGAAATTTTAAAGACAACTAATAAGCATACTGAGTTTTCACCATCAGGCATCGGGGTTGAATTAGGGTCTGGGTGTGCAGCAATTTCTGTGGAATTAACAAACCTTTATCCGGAGGTTGAGAAGATTTTTGCTATTGAAATAGTTCCCGAGATAGTTAAATATGCTGCAGTTCCACTAATTTATATGAATATGGTTGAAGAAAAGGTAAAACCAGTTGTTGGAAATTTTGATGATATGAAACTTGAAAACGAATCAGTTGATTTTATAATTGAATTTGATAGTTTGCATCACAGTTTTAATCTTGATAAAACAATAAGAGAGTCCGCTCGTATTTTAAAACCTGGTGCAAGACTACTGGCTATAGATCGTTCTCACTGGAGTACTTCAAGAAAAAGAAGAGATGAACTTGAGAATACTGTTTATTCTGAAGAATTTCTTATTGCTCGAGGCTTACACAAAACCACTCATTTAACTCGTGCGGAAAACGGAGAACATGAGTACTTGTTATCTGAATATTTAGACGCATTTAAAAAAGCTGGTTTTTCTCGCACTGATTGGATATTTTTAATCGATCCTAAATTTTCGGTTATTAAACAATCACTAATCAGTGCAGTTCCGTCACGAATAAGGAAGAACACTAAATATTATTATATTCAAACTTGGCCTCTAAGAAAATTAATTTTTCCAATAATTATGATGCGTATGTTTAATTTAATTAAAGTAGGAAGGTACATAAATTTTCCAAGGGATATAAAGTCCAAAAGATTTCAAGCCAAAACCGTAATAATCGCTACCAAGTAGACCTCCCACCGTCAATTATCAAATTTTGACCAGTCATGTAACTTGAAGCGTCACTAGCTAAAAATTGAATTGCACCCTTATATTCATCGACAGATGCTAATCTTTTAAGTGGAATATTGTTTTCAAGATTATGTAGGAATTCAGGATCTTGATAATTGGAAATCGAACCTGGGGATAGCGTGTTAACTCTAATTCCAAAATCTGCAAGATAAGTTGATAGATATTTTGTTAATCCAATTAATCCATGCTTAATAACTGAGTAAGAAAATGGTTTAAAATATTTCACTTCACTAGACTGGCCATTTTTTTTATAAATTCGCTGATCTGGAGCGATAACCCCTAAATCAGAAGATATGTTTATAATTATTCCAGATTTATTTTTAATCATACTTTTAGCCGCATATTTACAGCAATAAACTGCCCCAGTTAAGCCAACAGCAATTTCGTTTTGCCACGATGAAAAATCAAAATTCTCGAATCTAAAGTCATTTTTATTTTCAGATAGATTCGAAGGTACTTTATGATCAATAAACGCGTTATTTATCAAGATATCAACTTTACCTTTGTAGTCAATTACTTGCATGAAAGCTTGTTCTACATTTTTTTCATTAGTTATGTCACACGTGATGTTATAAAAATTATCACTATACGGAGCAAATTCATTTAATCTCAAAAGCTCAAGAGGTAATAGATCAAAATTAAAAACAATTGCACCTTTTTCGAGCAGAGCCAAGCAATGCTGCTGCCCAAGAAAACCACTGCCCCCAGTTATAATCGCGATTTTTTTGTGTAAAGAATTTTTGCGAGCTTCCAACATTTTATTCCACAATCCAATCAAATTTCTTACAGAAATCTATATAGGATGCAATTAACTCTGTCTCATCTGACTGAAAATCTCTTGCTGCTTGTAAAATCATATTTCCAGCATACCCTTGGTCGCTAAGTAACTTTGCGATTTTTTTAAAATTTACATCGCCAGTTCCAAGTTTAACCGTATGTCCAGCTAAAAGTCGGTCCTTTATGTGAATATTAAGAATCCGTCCACTACAGACAGAAAGTTCTTCTTCTGGATTGTGACCTAGTGATGCTGAGTTCCCCATATCAAAATTTACTCCAAAATAATTAGGATTCAATTCACTCAACAAAATAGCGATAGAGCCTATATCAAATTCACACTCAATTGCTATCTGTTTTTTGGTTTCAGCTAGGTCTTTTTCAATTCTATTCAAGCATTCAATTAAGTTTGAAAGATATTCTTTATTGAATACTCCACTTTCTGCGACAATAGGTAATACTAGTATTTTTACTTCTAAATTTTGTAAATTTTCAACAATCCAAAGTAAATCATGAGTATCAGAAGCCTTACCAGTTAATTCATTGCGTTTATAAAAAGGTGCTTCGACAAAGCAGTCCAGTGTTATAGAGGGAATTTTAATTGAATATTTATCCTGCAGATATTCAATTTTCGGTTGCTCTTTTAAATTAAACAAAGGATTCAATTTGAAATTTGCATAGTCCAAAGTCCACTCAATCGCTCTTAATCCAAGTTGATTAGCTAGTTGAAATTCTTTTTCCCAAGAACCTGTTGGAAATTCCTGGATTTTTCCACTTGAAGATTTGCTTAATCGGCCCTGCATTATTCCCAGCATATTAATTTGTAGTTCTTATATGACGTCTTCGAATAATAATTTCTGGTTGCCACGCATTACTTGTGTTATTAATTTTATTTAAAATTTCTTGTGCAACCATATCTACGTCTAGCAAGGAACTTAACTCTTGATTTGGAACTTTATCTCCCATTTTATTTGCTAAGGTACCAAAAGAAATTAGCCAAAATCTAATATCTGTGTCGATATACTCCTTATTCAATGCTTTAACTAACCCTAAAATACCCGCTTTGGCAGCGCCGTAAATAACTGTTCCAGCTCCTGCCTCATATGCACTTGTTGAACCTAAAATAACTATATTCATTCGTTTATCTTTCTTTACTTGATTTAAGAACGCATGCAAAATTTCGATTTGTGAAGAAAAATTTCCCTCAATTGTTGCATATAAATCCTCAATAGGCATATTTTTAATAAGTTGCTGATTGAAATAGCCTTGAGCCATTAACAAACATTCACAATTCTCCATTTCAAACCTAATATTTTTATAGTTATCTACTTTTTTAAAATTAATATTTTTATGATAAATATTTAGTGCATTACGTGAATAAGCGTCTACACTATATTCATTCTTAAGCAAAATATTTATACATGCAGTTGCTACACTCCCTGAGGCACCCGTAATAATCCACTTTTTCATGGTCTAACTGTACCCTATTTTTAGAAATAAACTAATTAAGTATTGTTTTACTAATAAAAATTTACTTACAAGAAAGTTGAATCCTATAAGATAAATATTAATTATTTCAGATTAGTAGTACATATAAAATTTAAGTTATAACTATGTCTTTAAATGGTGAAATTAAATTTAAATTTGATTCTAAATTTTTATAAACCGAGTAAATTTCAATCATTTCATCACTTGAGAGCGGTTTGGCTTTCGAGGCGTTTATATTTTCCTCTAATTCATTTGAATTCATCGCTCCCGGAATCGAATATTCAATCAAACCGTTATCAAGAGTAAATCTTATTGCAAGTTCAGTTAGACTTCTACCGAGCTTCTCAGAAAGTTTTCGCATTTCAATTGTTGCAAAAATCCATTTATTAATTTGGAGTTTAGACCATTTTGAAAGATGGCTTTTTGGATCCTTTATCATATTTATTGAATTACTATGTTTGGTCAAAAAACCAAAATTAAGAGGAGTTCTTGCAATTAAAATCCCATTATATTTCTTACATTGATGCTCATATTCAAGAATTCTTTGATCTATTAATGAAAAGTTGAATTCTATACTTGCCCATTTCCAGTCATTTTCCAAATTAGCAAATTGATTAGGTTTAGCAATCGAAATACCCCATTTTTTGACCTTACCTTTTTTGGTCAGAATATCTAAAGTCTCAAAAATATCCGGGAATAAGATTTTGTAGTTTACCATCGGTGAATGTAGTTGTACTATAGGTATCGATTCTATATTTAATCTAATTAAAGATTGATCTAATGAATCCTCAATTGATTTTTGAGTGAAATTTAAAGGTACATCAGTTCCAGTATGCGCAATCATTCCTACTTTAGTTGCGATAATTAAATCATCATTTTTTGGTAAATATTTGCCTAATCGTTCTTCACTTTTCCCAAAACCATATGTAGGGGAGGTATCAAAAAAATCTATTCCAGAATCAATGGCCTTATAAATAAGGTTTTTCGACAGGTTATCGTCAATTGATCCGTATGCATCTCCACCTAAACCCCAGCATCCAAGTCCTAACTTCGACATTTTATTTACCAATTTGCTTAGTTCTTAAAATCTATATTGTTATTCACTGCATTTTCGTACCATTTTACCGTTTCATTAATCATTTTTGAAAATTTAACATAAGTAAAGTTACTTCGAGATACAAATTCACTATTATTAGTATTTTGAATTAATCTATCATTTGGTTTTAAACCATCAAAAAATAATCTACTTGGTTTTATGTTTAGCGCCAAGCAAATTTCAACCGCACATTGCTTAACTGATATTTTTTCGGTCGAACCAATATTTAATAAAGTGTTAACATTCTGATTGTTAAAACACCAAATAGCTGCTTTAGCTAAATCAGAGGAAAAAGTATATTCACGAATTGGTGATCCATCTCCCCAAACTTCAAGTTGATCGCTACCATTTTTAAGCCTATGAAATCGTTTAATAAGCGCAGCCGGCAGCACTGATTCTCCATCTCTAAAGTTCATAAATGGCCCAATAATTCCATTTACAAGTATGGAAGAAATTTTCATTCCAAATTCCATATTGTACGATCTCATAATCGGTTCAAACATTCGCTTTGCATAACCATATGAATAATCAACACCTAATAATGGTCCCGAGTGAATCATATTTTCTTTTGGATCAATTAATTCGCTTGAATAACATGTTGTAGATAATGTTAAAATTATTCTTGAGATATTTAATTTTTTACAAATATCTAATAAATTAAGTACCATCATTATGTTTTCACGAAATAAAGTTGCCGGCATATTTTTGCTTAATTCAGCACCACCGCTTTTTGCAGCTAGATGTATTACTCCCGAAATCGAGTGCTTTTTATTTAGATTTTCAATATATTTATATGAGTAATCAAAATCTAATAAATTAAAATCAGAAGTATCAACAAAATAAAATTCATTAGAATTATTCAAATTCTTAAAAGCGTTACCAAATACACCACCACTTCCAGTAATAAGTATCATTTTAAATTTCCGCAATTAGTTTTAAGTAATTAGTGATGTTTAATTCGATTTTATTCCAGTCATACTCATAAAATTTCCGATTTGAGTTTAACACGCGATTGTTATGAATAAATTCTGATTTTGGACCAACTCTTTCAATTTCTATTAGTAATTTTCTTTCATTAATAAGACGTAAAATCGGATTGTATATTCCCGAGCTTGGAATTTGCTCTTCCACAAGTATTATCTTGCGGTGAGATATCAAGAAATTTACTAAAAGATCTTCATCAAGTGGATATAATTGACCTAGATGTAAGTGTGAGACCTTGTTTTTGAATTTATATTCTTGCAAATTTTCGAAGATATAACTAGAAATTAATCCAGTGGAAATTAATCCCACTGATTTATAATCATTTTCTTTATTATTCAGGTTATTTAATAGTGGTATATCTTTTTCACCAAATTTTCCTATCTGAATGTACGAAGACCTCAGTTCATTAATTGATTTAGATAATATTTCAGATAGTTCCCGAGGTCCAGTTGGAGAAAAAACTAGTAAATTGGGAATCAATAATGCCAAGCCGATATCATCCATAGCATGATGGGTCGGTCCGCTCATAGAATAAGTCAATCCACCCCCTGCTCCAATTGCTATAATTTTCATGTTGTTATACCCGCAAAAAAATCGCAACTGTTCATATGCTCTAGAGTTTAAAAATGAAGCAATGGAGTAAATTATAGGCTTAAATCCGGAATATGAGAGTCCGGCAGCTATTCCAACCATGGCAGCTTCTGCAATTCCAACATTGTAATATCTGTTTGGAAAATTAGATTTAAATTCATCAAAAACTTGGAAACCCAAGTCTCCCGTCAGAAATATAATTTTTTCATCTACCGTCGCGGCTTGTACTAAGCAATCTGCTAAAGCTTTTCGCAATTAAACAACTCCAATATATCTAAGGCGAATTTTTTTGCATCTAATTTGTTAATCATTTTAATAATATCTGCCTCTACTGGATTACGATAGTGCCACTCAACACTATTTTGCATTAATTCAATAGTTGGATTTTCTTGAGAATCAAGAATATACACCCTAGGTTTTGTGTTATTAATTTGTAATTCTGAATAAATTTTGTCTGGGTCATGTGCTGAGATTTTATTAGCTAACCACCCAAATGATTCAAATTTACTCATTAAATCTTGATTACCAGAAATTTCTTTATAAGTTCCAGCTGCTTGTACTTGGTTGTGATCAACTAGTAATATCACATTACCTAATTGCAACCTTCCCGCGACAGTTGCAGCTTCCCACACGCTTCCTTCATTTGATTCTCCATCTCCAATTAATATTATAGTTTTATTATTCAATTTATTAAGAGAATTTCCGATTCCAATACCAACTCCAAAAGAAAGACCATGGCCTAAACTCCCGGTAGATAGAGGAATATTTTTATCTTGAGACAAGTGAATGCCGAAATTACTTTCTTCTTTCCCAAAATTAATCAACTTTTTTGCTTCTAGAAATCCGGTCTGGCTCATAGCTGCATATTGAGCTGCAGAAGCATGCCCTTTACTTAGTATAATTTCCGTTCCTGGAAAATTTTTCTTAAAATCAAAAGCAGCAGTCAAAGCTTCAACACAGCTGAGAGAAGAGGACATATGAGCGCTGCCATTTCGGTATCCGATTAATGCAGTTAGTACACTTGCTCTTTGCGCTCGTTGCTTAAGGTCTACACAAGCCATGTGCGATAGTGTATCGTGCACCAATGTCAAATTGCCATTTGAAATAGATCTAAAACGCTAAGGGAAAGTCTACTATATGAATGATCCAATAGCCTGGGAAGAACCCAGCCGAAATAAATTAATAGACGTTAATCAACGTAAGGCTTACCTAAATGCATTTTCGGAGTCTAATCTTTCAGTTTACGAGAGAATACAAAGTTTCCCAATTTATTTACAGACAACTTATATAAGAAAATTTATTAGTCGTTACGAAATTTACAAAAAAATTGTTGATGTTCATGGTTCAATAATTGAATGCGGAGTGTTAGGGGGGGGAGGTGTATTTTCCTGGGCACATTTTAGTGAAATATTTGAACCATATAACCACCTTCGATCTGTAATTGGGTTTGATACGTTTAATGGCTTTCCTAGTCTACATGAAATTGATCTCAAAGACCGCGACGATAAAGTTAAATCTGACATGTCATTTCCTGGAGGTTTGAAATCTGAATCACTTGAGCACCTAGAAAGTCTAATTAAAATTTTTGATTTAAATCGTCCACTTCACCATATAAACAAAATTAAATTAGTCGCCGGAGACGCTGTAGATACTATTCCGAATTATATAAAAAATAATCCTGAATTAGTTTGCTCTTTACTCTGGTTAGATTTTGATATTTACGAAGGAACGAAAGTTGCAATCAAAAATATATTACCAAGAATGCCAAAAGGCGCAGTCATTGCTTTTGATGAATTAAATCATCCCGTATGGCCCGGTGAAACCGTTGCACTTATTGATACTATCGGGATTAATAATTTAAGAATAAAAAGATTGCCATACGGTTCGACAGTTTCATATGCTGTTATTGAATAAATTATTTTTTATTCACTCTCACTTGAACAATCATAACAAAGTTTAAATACCAGCTTTTGATAATAAATGGTTTAAATATAATTTTTATATCATCGTTTCTAAAAATATATTTTAAAATTTCAGTCAAAGATTGTACAGAAATTTTATGTTCACGAGCTATGAATAGATCATATCCAACAAAACCTAAACGTTCTGCTTTTCGCTTTGTAGTTAGTTTTCTGAAAATTCTTAATGCAAGCGATGGATCTGTGGATAGATATATAGAAATATAACCATCATGCCTAACAATTCTTCTCCATTCCAAGATAGCCTGTTCTGGTTTTTCTAAATGTGCTAGCAAACAGGTTGATATTAATCTATCAAACTTATTGTCTTCGAATTTAGCTAATTCAGCATCGACTTTTGAAGTTTTAATTGATTTACTTTTGTTTAACAAAATTTTATTCAAGCGATTTAAGTTAATGTCAGTAGCTAGATATTCAGCGTAGTTTGGAACCACAAAATTAATGTGTTCACCTTGGCCCGCGCCAACTTCTATGATTTTATATCCTTTATTGGTTTTAAAAGGTTTTTCGAGCAAGATATGTGGATATTTGGAAAAATAACCAAGAATTCCAGCTCTATTTATGCCAACCACTTGATCATAAAAATTGGCATAGTAGTGGGATTGAGATCCATAACTAGTAAAATTTGGCAGCATTTATTTATTACATTCTAACTATTCATTCTCAACGCAATATAATTCCAAAAAAGTTTACTAGAGTAATTCTCTATATAGAAAGTATTTGCTTCTTCAGAAATTCTACTCAATATTTCAGGATTAATTCTTAAGTACTGTGCAGTTGTGACAAATTCGTGGACGTTTGATACTGGAACATAGTGTAAATAGGGTATAAAAAAAGAATTTAAATCAAGACAATCCTCGTAAAGACAAACGCACCTAGACAAAATTGACTCAATGAACCGTCCAGCAATGAGTGAGTTATTCTTACTTACATAACCATTCGCAAATGTCATTCGCGCCTCACCTATGTATCGTTTATATGACTCATAATCGGGAGATTTATGATTCATACGGTTTTCGAACATAGCTTTTACTTTTAAACTAGTACTACTAGCAGAATCAAGGAAAATTCTTCGTTGTCGAGTATCAGATCCGGAATAATAAACATCATATTTTTTTTCATTAGCTGCTTTAAAAGTAGATTCAGAATAGGGTATTCCAGGCAAGCATATTAGTTTGTGTTTAGGTATGAAGCTAATTTTCCTTCTTAAACTCGGTCTACTAAAAAGTACGAGATCTACAAGGTCACCTCCCCAATATTGCAACTTTCTCAGTTCAAAATCTGGGACGAGCATTAAAACTTTGAAATTATATTTCTTCTTAAGATTAAATAGTCTTTCGTAATTAAAGTAATTATAATTAATTGGTGAGTTAGAATCTATACACAACAGTTGTGGTTTGAATTTTTCTAAAATGTCTATAAATTCAGCCAATTCCTTTTCTTTGATCGCTTGTGATGAATTTTGCTGAGATTTTCCGTAATACTGATTAACTATCCAGCCAGCATTTTCTGCCGAAGACATTGTGTTTATAGTAAAGTCATTTTCAATATTTTTTTCTGAATTGCCAATAAAAATTGACGAAAAAACTAATACCTTGGAATTGACTTTGCCATCATAATTTTTATAATTTTTTAATGAATATTTATTTTCAAAATATATGTTATTCGTGAACTCAAATCTTTCTTTTAAAATATTTATGTTTTCGTATTTAATATCAAAGCTATAAACACCCAATAATTTATCGGGTTTTTTTAATCTATTCACTCTAATATAAGTTTTTACAAAAACGACCGGCTTTTTTAATAAAATTTTTAAATTATAAAACAAATAAATTTTGAAAGATTGAATACCATATTTTTTTAAGTGTGTAAATATTTTTAAGAAAATATTCATGAACTCAATCGTAGAAACTTTGTTATCTTATTTTTTAATCCTACTTTGGTTACATATATGTATGCTTCTAGTATAATTCCAAAAGTTATTTTACTTCTACCATATTTTCGTTCTCGAAATATGATAGGAATCTCTTTTATTTCACCATTTAGTTGTATAACTTTCTTCAACATTTCAATCTGAAATGAGAAACCTTGGCTTTTTAAACTGTTAAAATTTATTTTGCTCAAGAAAGAGCTAGAATAAATTCTAAAGCCCGCTGTTGCATCACGAACCTTTAGGTCGAACATTAATCTAATGTATGAATTACCAAGTTTAGATAACAAAGTCCTTGCTATTGGCCAATTTTCGGTACCACCGTTTTTAACCCAGCGACTTCCGATTACCACACTTATTTTTTTTTGATTCTCTACTACAGAAATCAATTTTTTTAAATCACGAATTCTATGCGAAAGATCGGCATCCATTTGCCCAATATATTGATAATCATGAGTTAATCCCCACGAGTACCCCTCTACATATGCAGAGGCAACCCCCATTTTTTCTGTTCGCACAATCAAAAAAAGATTTTGATACTGTTTTTGAAATTCTTGAATATATTGGCGCGTTCGATCAGAAGAACTGTCGTCTACAATTAGAACATCTACATTATTAAGATTAGTGAATATTCTAGGTATTAAAATTAAGATATTATCTGCCTCGATATAGGTAGGTATTATCATTAGTACTTTTACCAATATCATCCTACTTTCGATTTTTATCTGATAAAATTATAACATAATCTCAGTTTCTCTACCAATCGTTATATAATCAATATATGGAAATTATTCGCAAACCTTTAAGTTTAATAATTATGTTTAACTTATTTTTTTTAATAATAATTGTTATTGATGAAAATTCTAGACAGAATTTCACAAAACTTGGAGCCACGCTACAAAATGTCGCACTAGAATTTAAAATAATAATTAATTTATTTTTCATTTTTGCACTGTTTATTGTATATCAAGTACTTCAATATTTTTTTGACTTAAAGATATCGAAGTATGTTTTTTTTCATAAATATCATAAACATATTATGGTGATTTGCATAGTTATTTTTTGTTTTATCCCAGCATCGATTTTTTTGGGGTATCAGTACGGTTTAATTGATTTATACTTTAGAGCTTTTGGTGTTGGTCATATAAAACCAAATTTTGTAGACCTCAGAGGTACTTTGGCTGCTATTAACAAGGTAAATGTGGTTGGTGAAGGATATCAAATAGATTGTCCAAATAAACCTTGCATAGGCTGGCGCTGGACATACGGTTCTTCAATTTTAAAATTAAAAAGTTTCGATATTTTTCATGAATCTGCAACCTATGTATTTGCATTTCTTCTACTTATCATTTTTCTATACGTAGTTTTTAAGTTGTCAAATAATTTTCAAAGTTCAATTTTATTTTTAATGTTAATCCCAACCGGCACACTTATGCTTATCATTGAAAGAATGAATATTGATATTCTACTGATTTTACTTATTTATTATTTAGCACTTACAATAAATAAAAAAAAGATTTTTTTATTTATTGCACCGATACCTATATTTTTGGCAGCTACTGTCAAATACTATCCGCTTATACTAATCTTTCCTTTACTAATATTAATACAGTCAAAAATACTTCGCATTTATTATCTATTTATTTTTTTAGCCGGAGTAATATACATAATTCCAGAATTGAAATTAGCAGGCATAGACAATTTTGATTATGGGTATTCAGCTACTTACGGATTAAAAAATTTAATTGGGCTTGTAAATGGTAGCAGTCAACCAAAATTTGTATTAAGTCTTTTAACTTTAGTCGGTTTCATGTTTTTTTTATTCATAACTTATTTTATATATAAAAATTATAATTTGAGCATAAAAAATGATCAACAAAGTTCAATTAATTTTCCACTATATATCTACGGTTTTACTATTCTCCTGTCCTCCTGGGTAATCAATTCAAATTATCCATATAGATTAATTTGCGTGCTTCCTATGATTCCATTTTTAATCGATAGTTATAATTATAATAAAGAAATCGTTTTAACTGCACTTTCTGCTGTTATAGTTTTTTTCGGAGTTATTCCAGTAACATTATCACCAGTGAGAAATTTAACTTTATCTTTTTTTGTAGCTTTAAATCTTGGAATTTTGTCAAAAATATTTTTTGAGAAGAAAAAAAGGATTGATACTTCTAGTATAAATTCAAACAAAACATCCAGAAATTAATTTCCGAAAACACACTTCTGTATTTATTTGATCCATTTATACCGATCAATTTGGATTCTTCGGGGTAATCCGATATAAATTTTATCACTTCGCGGAATTCATTCAAATTAGTAAATGGGAGATAGTCCACATAGGGAGTCAAAATTCTGTCAAACATTCTATAGTGTGGACTTTCTTGGTGAATTAACGTACAACCACTCAACAACGATTGTTTAGATCTTCCTGTCATAACCCAGTTATTTTTACCTTTTTGTGTTAAGCTCACAGAATATTGGGTTGAATTTAATTTTTCAACAAATTTTGTTTGCTGTAAAGCGTTTCCATGACTATATCTATACCAAGAGTAATTTTCAATTCTTAAATCGTATTTCTTGGACATATCTATTAAATGTCTCAGCCAGTATCTTCTGTCCGCATCTCTAACTTGACCTGAGAACAAAAAATTATTTGTTTTCCTTTGATCTGGTAAGAAATCACCCGTATCGAACGCATCAAAGGGGTAAAAGAAAAATTTTTTCTTAATTTTTTCTGGATAATTAATAGCAGAGATTTCATCCGTATGTATAAATCCATCAAAGTAATTTTCTGCATTTAAAATCTGTTTTTTATCTTTTTCTCTCCATATGTCACCTAGTAAGCCAATAATCCGGAAGTTTTTCCGAGTTAGAATGTTTTCAAAAAATTTTTTATTTATATCTGAGTACTCGGAGAATACCTCAGGTGCTGCTAATGGATCTAAAAATAATATATTGTTTTCAAGCTTATTTGAAAAAAAATTATCTATAATATTGGCTAAATTAAATTTATTATTATTTTTTTTTTCAATAATATCAATCCAAGTAACATTTATCTTTTTACTTTTCATGTGTTCATAAAAACCCCACCAAGCCACACTTGGATACTTTCCATCACCATAAAATTTTGGTCCTAAAAGCAAAACATTGTCTGGATATACTATTTCACGCTTATTAGCTGGAATTAGTGATGCATTTTGCTCTCCTTCAATAAACCTTTCATATATTTTAATTGTGGAATGCTTTGGCTTAGAATTAATTTTATTCATGAAAATTAATTCATATTTTGAAAATATTCGGTTATTCGGCAAAAAAATTTCTAAAAATCTAAAGGATTTACTATTTTTGTTTAAACTATTACTTACTATTTTTCCAATTAATCCTTCAAAATTCTGTTTATATGTTAAAGCTAATTCTCTAGTCCTGTACATTGAGTAACTCATTTTCTATAGAATTTCACTTAATGGTACATTATAATTAGGCTTAGTTGTCTCCCTTAAACAAGAATTGCCAATTTTCAATATGTTTGTAAAATAAAAAAAGTCAATATAGGTGATTTTCTAACAAAAGTTGAGTGCTTTCTGCATATGTATTACGTCAATTACAATGTAGCATTCTAAGATAGGGTCTGTACATGCTAGCAACCTCCTCGTGCCGAATTTGTGGTCATTCAAACTTAAATGAAGTTTTAGATTTAGGCTTAAGCCCAATCTCTGGACACTTCCCAAAAATTGGGGAAGAAACCAAATCTCTTCCTCTTACCCTATCAAGATGTGAAGCCTGTGGCCTCATTCAACTTTATAATCAAATGCCAGTTTCAGACTTATATTCTGAAACTTATGGATACGAATCACACTTAAATATAAGTATGCAGAAACATTTGCGTACGAAAGCGCTCAATCTACAAAAAATATTTCACAAGAGATTCGGTAATAAAAATGGAGTTTTTCTTGATATAGCATCTAATGACGGAACTCTGCTTTCTGGGTACATTAACGATGACAGGAATCACAAACTTGTCGGAATTGATCCTTTGATATGTAATTTTGACAACCACTATCCAAACAAAGCAATTAAAATACAAAATTTTTTTTCGGCAACTGAATATTTAAAAAGGTTAAGTCAAAAAGCTGATATTGTTACTTCAGTAAGCGTATTTTATGATCTAGATGACCCAATTCGTTTTGCGAGTGATGTCTTAGAAATTTTATGCGACGATGGAATTTGGCATTTAGAACAAAGTTACTGCGTAAGTATGATACAGCAGACAAGTTTTGATACAATTTGTCACGAGCATTTATTGTATTTAAGAGCCCATGATTTTAATTATATTTTTGATAAAGTGGGATTTACTGTAATTTCGGTAGAGCTTAACGAAATAAATGGCGGTAGCATTTCTCTTTCTGTTGAGAAATCACGCGGAAATAAACATTGCAAAAAATTTAATCAATTATTAAATGATGAAATTACTAATGGCTTTTGTGACATTGATATATATTATAAATTTGCAAAAAAAGTACAAATTTATAAGGAGAAATTAGCTCAAGTAATTTATAAATACAGCCTAGAGGGTTATAAGATCGTTGGGTTAGGAGCATCAACTAAAGGTAATATTATTTTACATTACTCCGAACTAGACAACTCAATTGTTAGAGAAATTGGGGAAGTTAACGTAAAGAAATATGGGCGTGTAACACCCGGAACTAAAATACCCATTGTTGATGAAACCAGCATACTAGATAGCAGCGATAAAACTTTAGCGATTGTACTCCCTTGGCACTTTAAAGATACTTTTATAAAAAAAACCATTGACTTCCGCAAAAGGGGTAATTTGATTTTATTCCCTTTACCTGAAATTGAGATAATTTGATTTTCAATAAAATTGTTAAAATCAAAATTTACTTTTTGATTTTAAAGTACTTGCTAATAAATATAAATAACACAGATTCAATATCAGTGCTTGAAAAAATTATTGCCGATGTATATAAATATGGGAATAGTGAAACTTTTAAATATTTGTTTTTATCTTTCTATAAAAGACTGTCAAATTTTGCTAAAAGAAAGTATAGAAAATCTCATAAATTGATAAACAATAATGGTTTAGAAATTGCCTGTGAACGAATTCCGGAGAGAAAACATTACTCTTTAAGTGGCCAGGACATATTTGTAAGTTCTTTATTTAGTAACTTAAGTAAAACTAATTATTATGTTGAAATTGGCGCAGGATGGCCAATTAAAATAAATAATACTTATTTATTAGAACATAATTTCAATTGGAAAGGAATAAGTATTGATTTTGACCAAGAAATGTCAAATACCTTTAATAAGAAAAGAATTAACAAGTGTTTATTCGCTGATGCAACTAAAATTAACTACTTAAACTTATTTGCTTCTGAAGATTTACCCTTTGATTTAGATTATTTATCGTTAGACATAGATCCTGCTAATCAAACATTATTAGTTTTATCTTTAATTCCGTTTGATACCTATAAATTTAAAGTAATTACATTCGAGCATGACACGTATAGAAATGGTAGTTTAATAAAAATAGTTTCAAGATTGCTGCTTACAAAATACGGCTATCTGTGTGTTTATAAAGATGTGAAAGCAGCCGGATTTGGTAAATATGAGGATTGGTGGATACATCCTAAATATATATCAATTCAAGAAGGAATAGACGCAGCGGAAAAAGCAAGAAATCTTAAAAACTAACCAATTTTTGCAAATAAATAATTCCACATTGTTTCAGGAGAGTAATATTTAGCCATAAATTCACCAGAATTTTTACCCATCAATACATACTCTGAATTATTAACTTTGATTCCTTTTAATATAATTTCAATATCTTCTAAAGTATTAAAAGGTAAATAATGTTCATATGGGATAAACATACTTGATAAAGGAGAATTCCCATTTAATTCTTGCTGAATTAAGGTGCAATTAAGAAATATAGCTTCTAATGATCTGAACGGTAAGAGTACAACACTTTGAGATTTTTGCGCTAAGCCTAATACGTATTGAGAGTTATTTAGTTCATTCAAATAAATAACTTCAGATTTTAGATCATTTGATTTGGAGTGATCAGCCCTATTTAAATTAATTGGCAAGTTAAATTTTTGACAGATCTTCCCCGTAAATTTTAGAATATATCTCCTGTCACTAGGCCGAATATTTCCCGAGAAATAAATAACTTTTTTCTTATTTAATTCCGGTGTAATCGAATTTACCCACCCTGCAAAAGGCCAAAATATCATTTTTGTCAAATCTAGATTATTGGTAACTGCTGATTCTTGATCCATGTGAATAAAGTAGTCTAGTAATCCACTCCACTTATTTATGAATTTTAAATCAAAGTCACGCCAGATATCAAAACAAATTCCTAGCAGCTTTGCTTGCGTAAGTTTTTTTATATTATATAAATTTTGTTCTTCAAGTAATTCGTAATTATCAAAAATAGTATGTATTTCAAACAAAATATAACTAGGTTTAAGACTGATAATGTCTTGCACGGATAGTTTTTTGTCTAATTTCTTGCTTGATATAATCACGTCCCCAAACCTAGTTAAAACAATAAATTCAACATTATTTATTTTCTTTAGTGATCTCGCTAAATTTACTATTGTGGTTTGTGTTAAGTTATTATGAGAATCTGGAACCACAAATACTATTAATTTAAAAATGTTAGGATTGTTATTACCATTAAATGATATTATTTCTTGAGTAAATTGTGGCAATTTTTTAGGATAGCATATTTCAGAAAGTTTTTGTTTTTTATTTTTTTTTTGTGGCTTGAAGTCTGATCTTGGTAAAATCAGATCTATCATAAATAGACAAATAAACAAATTCTTTTCAAATAAAACAGAATAAAGTTTTAATAATTTAATTTCAAGAAAATGTTTTATTACACGCACATTCCAATTATAACCATTCATCCATTCAGATTGTATCTAAGCGTAATTTATGGTATTATCTCGTGTTATAACATTGTCTTCTTTTTGGAGTACGCTATAAGTATGCACACTAAATCGGCCAACGAGCTTCGTAATTTTGAAGATAAGATCACATACCTATTCAACAACCGAGAGATACCTTATCCCATTCATTTGTCAGCAGGGAATGAAGATTCTTTGATTAATATTTTTGATAACGTTAAAAATAATGATTGGGTTTTTTCCTCATGGAGAAGTCATTACCACTGCCTTCTTAAAGGTGTTCCAGAGATGGAACTTGAGAGAGCGATTATGAATGGCCGATCGATTGCACTCAATTTTCCTAAATATCGAATTTACTCTTCCGCTATTGTGTCGGGTCAAATATCGCAAGCTGTTGGGGTAGCAATGTCAATAAAGATCAAAAAAGAGAATGACACAGTTTGGTGTTTCTTAGGAGATATGGCGTCAGAGACTGGTATTGCTCAAAGTGGCTTTGCTTATTCTGAAAATCTAGATTTGCCAATAACATTTGTAATTGAGGATAATAATCAATCGGTACTTACCGATACCCGGAAAACTTGGGGTAGCAGTTTATTAAGGTACGAAAGATTTCCAAACAAAAAAGTTATTTCCTATAAATATTTAAATTCATATCCTCATGCAGGTGCTGGGATTAGAGTTGAATTTTAAATGACAAGTTATAAAGAAGAGATTACAAGAGCGATGACTTATCTTGGAAGTAAAAATAATTCCATTTTTATTGGTCAGGCAGTTACTGTCGAAGGAACTGGAATGTCGAAAACTCTAAAAAATGTTAGTTCAAGCAAACTAATTGAATTCCCCGTTGAAGAAGAATTCCAATTAGGGGTATCGATTGGTCTAGCGCTTAACGGATTAAAACCTATCTGTATATATCCCCGCTGGAATTTTCTACTTTTAGCAGTAAATCAATTAGTAAACCATTTGGACAAAATCGAAGAACTAAATGCTCAAAATTCAAGTAGTCAATTGATTATTAGGACAGCTGTTGGATCCGAGTCACCGATGTATCCAGGGCCACAGCATGTTGGAGATTTTACAGATGCTTTTAAACTGCTTTGTAAAAATATTTCTATACACAGACTTGAAAATAAGAATGAAATTTTTGAAACATACAAAAACGCTTATGAGCGGACAGACGACGTATCTAGCCTAATTATTGAAATAAGCGATAAGTATAATACTTAAAGTTAATTATAATTTAATTCAAATGGAGAAATATTGAAAACACGGAAATTTATTAATCAAACTTTAGACCTGGTGACTTCTAAAGACAAAAAAAAGTTGTTAATAGCAATACCAGTATCGATATTGCTATCATTGCTTGATTTACTCGGTGTAATTTTATTAGGGACGTTGGGAACTTTTTCATTTAAATTATTATCAGGTGATACGAAGCCAACCAGATTAGAATTGATATTAAAATCATTTCTACCAATGGAATTACCACAAATTAATTTCATGATTATAATTTCAGTTTCTGCAATTGCTTTACTAATTCTAAAAACTTTATCACAGCTCTATTTTAATTTTAAATTAAGTCGATTTTTGGCAGAACAAGAGTCAATAATCTCAATAAATTTATTTCAAAAAATACTTCATAGCAACTCTCGTAAAGTACTTTCTTCAAGTGTCACTGAATATCAATACGCACTTCTTACCGGCTCAGCTAGATTAGTAAGTTCTGTGTTAGGTGGATTGCTAACAGCATTTACGGACGGAATAAATATATTGATTATGGGATTTTTTGCGTTCTTAATCTCACCAGCTGCATTTTTTGGTACCTTATTTGTTTTTTTAATTGTCTATTTTCTATCGGGTAGATTCATTAAGAATAAGGCCGAAGAATATGGATATCAGTCTCAAAAATACTCTATGATTGCACACGGATCAGTTGTTGAATCAATAAGAGGATTTAAGGAACTAAAAGTTTATGATAAAGTAGGTGAGGCTATAAACACTTTTAGTTCGGCAAGAAGTAATCTCAGTTTAATTAATCAAAAAACTTCTTGGTTGAGTACTGTTTTAAAGTATGTTTTTGAGATTTCAATATTAATTAGTGCTATGGCATGCGGTGCAATTTTGATCTTAACAACAGATGCTAGAAAAACAATAACTATAGTAGTTATTTTTTTGGCGATGGGTTTCAGATTAATTCCAAGTATACAGAGACTTATAAATGTATTTATCGGGTTTAGGGTAATCATAGGATCATCACAGCAACTATTTTATTTTAATGAAAAATTTAATGATAGTTTTGTAGAAAATAATACTCACCCAATTGATAAAAAAAATAATACACTTGAATCAATTATTTTATCCGATGTCTCACTTGAAAATCCTGATAAAACTAAGAGACCAATATTGTCTAATATTAATTTAGAATTAAAAATTGGTAATGTTGTTGCATTGATTGGACAGTCTGGTTCTGGCAAAACTAGCCTAGCTGATCTAATTATTGGTTTAAATGCGCCGACCTCGGGAGAAATAAGTTACAATATTCAAGGTCAAGCAATTGATAGTAAATTTATTTCTAAAGGATATGTTAATCAGAACCCAGCTATGTATGGTGAAAGTTTATTTGAAAATATTTCATTCGGCGTTAGAAACAAGCCCATAGATGTTGAAAAAATTGTTGAAATTCTTAAGAATCTTAACTTAACTGATTTTATTAGAGTAGATGAGGGTCTAATAAAATCTCGAGAAATAAGTATCGATTCGACAAATATTTCCGGTGGCGAAAAACAAAGAATTGCAATTGCAAGAGCACTTTACGCAGATAGCAAGGTTATAGTTTTAGATGAGCCCTCCAGTGCTTTAGATAAAGTAAGCCAAGGTTTATTGATAAATGCAATTAAAAAAATTAAGCAAAACAGAATAATTATTATTATTACACACTCTGATAGGCTTACTTCAGAGTGTGATTATGTTATTGAATTAAAAAGTGGCCGAGTTATAAATAAATATAAAAATATAAATTATTCTTAAATTAAATTTTATTTAGCAGTTCACATAGTTCATTAATTTTACCTTCTTCAAGATTTGGATAATTACCAATATACCAAGAAAATGTGTGAATATGCTCAATTATAGGAAATTCATCGAAATTAACTTTATTAATTATGTCAGCTAAGTATGGTTGGCGCATTTGGTTGCCGCCACCTGATAGACCGCGCCTGTATTCTATTCCATTTTTGCTCAGTTCCAATTCGATTTTATCTCTTAATTTTAAATTTTTGTTTTTCATAATTATAGGAATAGCATATGAACTAGACCCTTTGGTTTCAAAGTCGCTAAAAAATTTTTCATTGTCAATATATTTAATATAGTCGATAAAATTTTTTGTTCTTGCGATTATATTTTTATCTAATCGTTTTAATTGACTACTTCCAAGTAAACCATTTATTTCAGTAGGGCGCATATTATGAGCCGCGTAAGCAAAAATGAATTCTGGATTCAAATCAGGGTACTTACTTATATATTTTTTTCTTATACTATCTGACTTAGATTCCCTTACTAGTCCATGAGATCTCATCATTCTTGCATATTGGTAAATTTCTTCACTATTTGTACTGATCATGCCTCCCTCGATAGTTGTCATATGGTGAGCGTAATAAAAGGAAAAATTAGACATTAAGCCATAAGTTCCAACTTTTTTATCATTGTAGGTTGCACCATGTGATTCACAGACATCCTCTATAAGGTCAATCTCAAAATTCTTAGCGAAATTCAGTAACTCTCCAGAAATTCCATTTAATCCTAAGACATGTGTTAAAAAAATAGCTTTTGTCTTCTTCGTAATAACTTTCTCAAGCAATGCCGCATTTAGCGCAAGATTCTTTAATGAAATGTCCACGAAAACCGGTGTATGGCCAGCATGAATTATTGATGCAATATCAGAAACCCAAGTTAATGGTGGAACAATTATTTCACATCGACCATACTTTTCTTTGAGTATTAACATCGATATATCATTTGCAGATGCACCGGAATTGACCATTATAGAAAATTTTGTATTAAGCCATTTATTCCATTCATTTTCAAATTTTTCAACCATTGGACCATGTGTCAATTTTGGGTCCGGTCTATTTAAATGAAGAATTACCTCGTCTAGATCAACTTTTTCAACGTTATTCAACATTAATGGCCATTTATGATTCATACAAGGCACTCCCAAGGTTGAGAAGCAACGATTGATGCGCCAGAAAAGTCAACCTTAAATGGAACCTCTTTACCTAGCTTAAATCCATTCCTAAATCTTTCCTTATCATTTTTCTTGAGCCAAAATAAACAAAAACCACCACCTCCAGCACCAAGCACTTTGCCCCCTAAAGCCCCTGAAGCAATTCCATTATTCAAGAATTCGTGAATGGCAGAAGTTCCAGCATACGGATTAGCTTTAAATTTTAAATTAGATGTTTCCTGTAAAAGCTCTCCCAATGCATCCAAATCAGAATTTTCAACTAATAATTTCTCGGCGATATCTACTAATTCCATAGTCTTAATTAACACACTTTCATTTGCTAGTAGATTGTCAATTAAACCCCTCGAAACATCAGAACTTAATCTTTGCACACCAGTGTAAACCAGATAACACCTTTCTTCAACTTCTGCAATTCTTTCCAAAGATAATTTTAATTGTTCAACTTCCCACGCACCCCGACTTGGAAAAATAATCTTATTAATTCCACCAAATGTACAAGCAATTTGATCTTGAGAACCTACATTCTCACCAATAGAATTCTGTTCTAGTTCAATTGCCATAAGAGACAATTCCTTTTTATTTAATTCGATATTATTCATTTTATTCAACCCATGAATTATTGATACAGCAAACGCAGAACTTGATCCAATTCCGCTTTTTGAAGGAAGATCACCATGATGCTGTATCTCTAGATTTCTACCAGCTACAATCCCATATTTTTTAATTGATTCTCGGATAGCAGGATGCTCAATTTGCTCAACTTCATTAACAGTTTCTATTTTTGAATATACAGCTCGAAATTTATAATCAAAATATGGTGGCAGCTCTCTGATACTTAAGTGGCAGTATTTATCTATAGTGAATGAAATGACTGAACCACCATGTAAATTAAACCAAGCGGGCATATCAGTACCCCCACCAAATAGTGAAACTCTGAAAGGAGTTCTAGTAATTATCACGAGAATTACTCACATGTTGGAGAATTGTTTGTTTTGAAAAATTGGAAGCCCCTTTATTAACTCTACAATTCCATCATTTAAACTTTTTGTGTGCTTAAAGCCCACACCTTCAATTTTTTCATTGGAAACTACATAATTTCTTTTATCGGGATCACTCCCAACATCAGAATTAAAGTAAACAAAGTCAGGTAAATAATTTTTAATTTTCTCACACAACTCAATTTTAGAAATATTTGCATTAGATAGCCCTACATTAAATATTTGTCCCATAAATTTTTCTGGAGAGTTAATTGCAAGATTAAATGCCTGAACGACATCTTCCAAATGGATATAATTGCGTTTAAAATTACCTTCAAATAAAACAATAAATCTGTCTTTTAGTGCTCGATGGACGAAATTATTTACAAGCAAATCTAATCTCATTCGTGGCGAAACACCAAAGACTGTTGCCAACCTAAAACTAGTTGCATTGTGATTTTCCATAACAATTTTCTCTATTTCAACCTTGTCTTTAGAATATAAAGAAAGTGGGTTAAGTTCGCTATTCTCGTCACAATAATTTAATCCATTTCCACTTCCATAAGCACTGTTAGTTGTTGGCATGATAACTCGTTGATTGGTTGATAATATTTTTAACATTTCAAATATTGCATTTTTGTTCGTACTTGTTGCCAATAACGGATCCTTAGCACAAGCTGGAGCTCCCACTATCGCAGCAAGTGGTATAATTAAATCAGCTTGCGAATAATAACTTTTTATGTCTGAAATATTTCTAATATCTTTAAATACAAATTCTAAATTTTTATTTCCGATAAGATGGGCTATACTTGTTTGGTTATAAATTAAACTGTCAATAACTGTGACTTTATGGCCAGAATTAAGAAGATCTAGAACAAGTACGCTTCCGATATAACCAGCTCCACCGGTTACTACAATATTCATAAATCTCCTTAAATTAAAGACTTTTCAATAGGTTTCTATAATACATCAAAACAAAGAATTATTGCTTATGATCAGAATCACCTTGATTTTGACAATATTATTTCACATGCCTCTATTAGGTTTTCACACTTATAATCAGCATGTATTGACTGTGCTTGACCGCCACCAATTTGAATGGTTTTACAACCACCTTTTTTTCCAAACTCCATGTCGCTTTCAGTATCACCAACCATAAAACTAGCTTTAGCGTCTAGTCCAAATTGATTAATCGCATTATCCATGAATTTTTGCTTAGGCTTTCTGCAATTACATTTTTCTTCAGGAGTATGTGGACATACAAGTATGAATTCAATGTCTATAAAGTTTAAACTTAACTTTTCTTTAATAAAATCGTTTACTAATTTTACTTGCTCGTAAGTACCAAGCTTTCTGCTAATCAAAGATTGATTAGTGATAATGCCTAAATGATAATTGTTAGCAGTTAACTTTTTTAAAGAATCAAAAATTCCGTCTGCAAATACAACTTGGTCAATTTTATTCAAATATTTAACATGCTTGATCAGAGTTCCATCTCTATCAAAAATTACATATTTGGCCACTATGGAATGATATATTCAACTTATCTTTAATTTTTATAATCGTGTTTAAATAACCCTAGATAAGCATTTTATTTATCGCAACACTTTAATCTTTTGAGCAACCCCAGCAACCCCAGCAACCCCAGCAACCCCAGCAACCCC